>NZ_JAAHGK010000086.1:0-10538 GCF_010672505.1 Okeania sp. SIO2B9
TAGATATGGGTACTAACTCTCTACATTTAGTAGTAGTCAAAATAGACCCATATCTATCGCTGCCAAGATCCGTTCTCGGTTTTCCGATATCAAGGGTATTTTTACTAAAGGAACTGATGTAACCATATTTTATAAATGTGTTCAAATTTAACAAGTTGCCTAAATTTTAGATTAAATAATGTCATCTGTGTCATTACGATCAAAAATATGTAAAATGGCCATTTGTCCTTGACAAAATACCTTCATTTAAGGTATAAATATGTCCAGAATCTACAATCCAAAGTCATAACAATGTTGACCAAATCTCATCCTCCTCAATCAGAATCAACCTTGATGAAAGTAATCAAGCTTCTGAGATGGGATAAACCAGCCGGACGCTTAATTTTAATGATTCCTGCTCTATGGGCTATATTTTTGGCCACTGATGCCATGCCACCCTTACCATTAGTCGGAGTAATTATTGTAGGAACTCTGGCCACCAGTGCAGCAGGTTGTGTAATTAACGATTTGTGGGACAGGGATATTGACCCAGAAGTGGAGAGAACTCGCGATCGCCCCCTGGCCTCCCGTGCTTTGACTATTCAAACAGGTATTGTCATTGCTATTATTGCTTTTGCCTGTGCTGGAGTTATAGCACTTGATCTCAACCGACTCAGTTTTTGGCTATCCGTAGCAGCAATTCCGGTAATTATTTGTTATCCCCTGGCCAAGCGATTTTTTCCAGTACCTCAGTTAGTATTATCTATTGCTTGGGGTTTTGCCGTATTAATTAGTTGGAGTGCTGCAGTAGCTGAGTTGGACACTTCTACCTGGATTTTGTGGGGCGCTACTATTGTTTGGACTTTGGGTTTTGATACGGTTTATGCCATGAGCGATCGGGAGGATGACCGACTTTTAGGGGTTAATTCGAGCGCTCTATTTTTTGGTGAATATGCAGCTAATGCTGTAGCTATATTTTTCTTTTTGACTGCCGTTTTATTGGGAGTATTAGGAGTAGAAATGGAGCTACATTTTGGCTTTTGGATAGCTCTTGGTATTGCTACAGTTTTCTGGTCTATTCAATATGGAAAATTACGGCAAGAGGAAATTTTAAAACCCTACGGTCAGATATTTAGACAAAATGTTTGGATTGGTTTTATATTATTGGCTGGTATGATTACGGGTTTAATATTTTAAGGAAGGAAGAAGGAAGAGGGAAGAAGGCATCCCCCCTTGTCCCCCAGGGCTGTTTCATTCTCAATAGACACGGGGACGCGGGGACGCGGGGAGGCGGAGACACGATGAAGTTGAGCGATCGCCCTCTGCAATAAACAAACTCATGGTCTCAACCGGAGTTTGATGAAGGCGATCGCTATTCACACCATAACAATGGGTCAAAAATTCGTTTTTGTCCTCTTTCTAGAATGCCAATTTCTGTATCTTTAACTTAGTTTTGTGGTAAATTCAGAAAATCCTCCATAATTTGGAAGAAATCTAAACCCCCGTGATTCTCTACTTTGTACAGATCCCCCATGATTTCAATAACCTTCTCATTCTGATTTTTCATATCTTCTGACTTATTCAAGTCTAACTCCATTGAGGGAATAATTGAGTCTTTAAAAAGTGATTTTATGTCCTCATAATCATCTCCGCTCATGTCATTTATCAACGGTAATAATACATCTATTATCTCCTTTTTCGCATCATTTGCATCTTGAGTTGGATATCTCTTTTGCTTCAAAGCTCCTACTTTAGTCTTCATTTCCGATATAGTGTCATCGTTGACTGTAGCGAGATGCTTGTTAGATTTAAAGTAATTATCACAGTGTGTCAAAACGTCTCTTAAATCTTTAGGTAAAAAGCCGATCGCTATATTTTGCCCGCCACTTTCTGGGAACAAGTTTTTTTGGTTATTTTGAAGATATGTGGAAACAGCTCTTAACTTATCACCTAAGGTGTTTCCTCTATACTTTATTCCTTTATTGTTAATAAATGTATCTACATCAGTTTCTATAGTTTTGGGATTATCGTTAATGTATGCCGTAAAAGCATCAAGAAGTAAATGAGAAGGAATAATGTGCCGTCGATGGTCTCCTACCTTGACTGGTATATCATCGCGTGTTCTCTGAGTAAATGCTGGCCGACCTTCATAATACCATATTCCTCTACTGTCTTGTAGAAATGCAAATGGTTTCTGACGAGGGACGTTATGTCCCTTTTTCTTCCACAAAGCTTGGAAAGCTTGTTTAACTATAGTTTTTTTAGTTGTATGAACTAACTGGTTTTTATGGGTTGCTCCTATTATAGCTTTTTGTTGATTAGCAAAATTCTTAGGATTTCTACTTCGTGTTTGCATAATAATTAATTCTTCAAATTCATTAACACTTTTTCGGCGTTCTTGGTATAGTAGTGGATAAGTTTTGTAGGAACCTTCCATAGAAAGTTCCTACATTCTTTTTTCGAGATGTCTATTGATTTTCCAGCAAAGATTTTAGCTCTGTAAGTTTACCTCGAATATCTGCAAGTTCACCTTGTATACTTTGATTTTTCCCTTCTAGGGAATCAAAGTAATTAACGATTTCTGCAGTTATTTGATCCGGATCTTGTTGCTTACGAATATCCCGACCAAAGCCCATTAGTGCTGGACGTTCTACATAAGTAACTCGGTGTAGCACTCGCCAAGTTTTATTAGCTTTGCCCCTCGCTTGACGCAAAGCACGAGCTTCTTCATCGTTACTAGCAAGCCATTCGGGGTCAACTACATAGTCAAAGAAATCATTAAAGTTTTTGGTACTACCTTCCAGGTAAAAACTCATAAAGCGATAGCGGTCTACCTTTTCCCCTGGCCGAATAGGGTAGTCATCGGCATCGGTAACTCCAATGCTTTCTACACCACTTAAATCCACATATAACTGAAAACCTGTGCTACGACTTTCAGTTTTAGTCATAGTTTGGGTCATCTTGACAGTAGCTTGAGCAGTTAATTCAACTGCCGCCCCAAAAAAACCAAAGTTACCCTCTAAACCTAAACCGGCGTAGAGATCGAATGAACCACCAATAGTATGTTCTGCAGTATTAGCAAAACTCTGTGCCTCTGTCCGCAACCCGCCATCAGCATCCCAAACGTAATTGTTAACTATATTACGCTTTCCAGCTCGAATTTGGATACTTTCCATTTTCCGTTGCCAACCAGCAAAACTATCTGTGGCATGGACTCTCGAATCCTGATCTTGAATTCTGGAGCTAATTTCTGCCTGTTTCTGTTGAGCAGCATCTGACTGCTCCAAAGCACCAGACCTTGCTTCCTCTTCCCGCTGTTTTTGTTCTGCTGCTTCTTGCTCTTTTCTCTCCTCCTCAGTCATATTCTCATCAGGTTTATCTTCTTCCCGCTCCAGAGATATTTCTGATGGCGCTTCTCCTTTGCTTGCTTCTCGTTCCAAGGATGCTTCATCCACAAGCAGTGCGTTAAATTGAGCAAAATATGACTCTCGCCGTTTATCTTCATTCTCAATCTTTTGTTTGAGGTCGTAAGCTTCCTGGAGACGATAGTAACTAGCGGGATATAGAGAACCATATTGATCCCGCATTTCCGGGACATGGCGGAAGAAGCGATCGCTACTAGCGCTAGAACCTGTCATCCCATCCAAGCTACCGTTCATAGTATAAGTTGGATTAATCAAGAACGTAATAGTATTAATATCTGGTGGAATACCATCCACAGGTTGCACTTGATAACCAATCATTTTCTTCGTGCGTTTGAGGCGAGTAATAAACACATCTGCTAAACTCGAAACCACCAAAGCATAACCGACATTTTTGGGTATAAAACGCTGACCTAAATGGGGAAATTGGATACCTTTTTCATAGTTACCCCGTAGTTCCAAGCGATCGGTCATAGTTATGGATGAGCTAGAGCTAATACTGGTTTGATTCAAGAAATTGTAACTGAGGTCAAGATTACCTTTGAAACCTGCTCGTATATCTGATGCTTTTGTCATCACTCCAAAACCAGCATATGAGACATTGCTCGCTCCCATAAACAGATTAACTGATGCCCCTAAACCAACTTCTTGGTAACGATTCCAGCTAAATGCTACATCTTCAGACATACCTACTTCTACAGAGGTTGCATTGTTGTAGTCTATCTTGACACTCAGGTTTTCGCTCGGTACTGGTGGCGCTCCTTCGATATACCCTAAGAGGGTAGGCGCAAACTGAGCATTACCTATCCACTTCAGTTCTAATTCTTCAATCCGCTTATCTGGCAATAACTCAGCACCATTGAGGGCGGGAGTGGCTAGGAAACGTCTCATGATGGCATATTTTTTATTGGTAATTTTTTCAATACCAATAGTGCTGTATTCGGCACTGACTACAGCATTGCTACCAATGGGCAAGGTATTATCACCTTTAATCATTGCTCCATTGACAGTACCATGATGCTCGTTACCGCTAAGGTCGAGAACTTTTTTTGTTGAATCGTCTGGTATAACTTCATTGAGTGGGAAATAGGCAAGTAAGCCTGACTCTTGACCTGTCAGACGTTGGTGCATATCAGCTTTGATTTCCTCTGCACTGCGAGCTTGATTCCAGACACGGACTTCGGCTATTTGACCAGAGAATGGGTCTAATGTTCCCCCAGACCATACACCAGCACCAATTTGAAATGAGTCTGTAGAGCTACCGTAGTTATTGACAGTTGTATGGATGGCGCTAGTTTTTTCGACTCCATCAATATAGAGCGATAATTTACTGCCATTACCCACCAAAGCAATATGATGCCATTCATTAACAGGATATGAATAATATATTTCTACCCAACTGTTGATACTAACCCATGCTTTTAATTGTTTCTGACTATCGAATCCAAATTCTATGACATCGTTTTGACCAAAAAGACTAGCGTTAGGTATGGAAGCTGGTTTGATCCATCCTTCTAGAGTGAAAGATGATAAGTTGCTTAATAGACTTGAGTTAGGGCTGATATAATCACCTTCGCCATTAAACTCCATCACTTGATGACTTAAGTTACCAATGGGAGAAGTACAAGCCCACCAAGTACCACCAAATACTGTTCCATTGTTACCGCTGCCAGTCAGGTCTCTGACTTCAGTACCTGTGGCTTCATTCAGAGGATAGTAAGCGACTAATCCTGGCTCATTACCACTGAGTCTGGTTTTACTATTAATTGCAATTTCTGCATCACTCAAAGCAATGTTCCAAATGCGGTATTCGGAAATTTTACCGAATTGTTGGAAACCTGATACGCTATTACCGATAGTTGAGAAATAACCAGTAATTTTGAAGCTTTCTTGCTCGAGTTGTTTTCTCGTGTCTTCATCAGTCTCTGCCTCCAGAATTGCTTTTTGGACATCAGCAACTTCTTTACCATTAATATAGAACTTTGTTGTTGATTCTTTACCTACAGCAGTTAGGTGATGCCAACCAACAGACAATTCTTCTAGATTATAGCCACTGTCATAAAATTGATTTCGGAGAACAATACCTAATTTTGCATTATTATTCTCTGTCAAAACATCAATCCGCTCTCCATCAACTGTAGTAATTAAGGTCTGACTTGATGCTACTAACCTCACGCAGATATTCAAGAAGGCATTCATAATACTCTGAGTTTGAGCATCATCAATTTTTTCCGTAGTACCTCCTGCATAGAGCAGGTAGTATATACGCTTAGTACCTGAAATATTTGAGACCAGATGTTGATCGTTATCGGTGTTTGTAGAAAATTGGTGAGTAGCAGAGCCATTATTTTCTACAATCACAAGATGGTTAACGGATGGATCGGTAGTACCATAAACACGCTTGACAAACCCAGAGAAAGTCACACCACCTACTTCAGTATTTAAGACTATACCATCAACTGAACCATGAGAGTCTGCACCAAGATTTCCTGTAATCTCAAAACTATTTACTCCATCAACATCGGCAATAAATACAAAAAGTCCTGGATATTTACACGTGAAGTATCGACCATTTCCTCCTACATATTGACTACTAATAATAGTATTATTGGAGTATGGAATTGAACCCCCTAAATTAGTAGCAAGGAGATTGCCACCATCATACATATCTCTGCCACCATCAGAAATACTATTTCCACTAACACCATCACTGAACTCATAGCGGTTAGGAATCAAATTGGTAATAGATTGATAATCCCGGTTCAGTTGTTCCAGTACCTCTTCTAGACTAAAATATTTGTGAGCATTCGGTAGTGGATAGGAAAACCAAGTCTCAATTGTCCATTCATTTGGGAGAGAAATTGGCTTGAGCAGCTCAATTTTAGAGTTAGTATTAGACAGTTTCAGAGCAACAGGAAGTTCATCAGGAACCCACTGTTCAAAAGTTGTATTTTGACTGTCAGAGGTAGCATCATAATTTGTCAACCGCATTCGTCCTTGACGATCGAAATAGCTAAGTTGCACATTACCTTCACAAGTTTCAATAGCTGTTACTCGACTTGCCGCAGATGCAAACCCTAGGAATGCTCCTTTAGTAACTAACTCCTTGTTATCTGTAGCTACTTCGGGCATAGTTTGTGGTGTTACCTGAATACTTATTATGTCATTGAGTAAGTTATTGTTTAATGTATTCAATAAACTCTGAACAGTAGTAAGTTCAGCAATGACTTCCTGTAAACGAGCCTCTAGTTGAGCTTTTGTAGTATTTTTCTGGCCACTATCTAATTGTAAGAGCGCCAGTTCATTTTGAAGATTCACTAAGTGTTGTTTTGCCTGATTCCATTCAGTTTCTTTTCTCTGATAAGCTGAACGAGCATTAGAAATATTGTTGGTAGCTACCCCTCCTATTTTGATAATTTTCCATTGTTGGTTAGATTTTTGATGTTCTGACCAAATACAAACGTCATACTCACCGCCACCACGATCTAATACTCCTCCACTTGCCCGTTGGCGAATCAAATAATAACCATTTGATAAGGATTCTGGTTTCCATTCATATTTGCTACCGTCACTTGTTCCGCCATATACTAATTCTTTATAGTTCCCATACAAAGCTCTGTTTTCATAAAGTGATACGATCCGATAATACCCGTTACTCGTTGCTACAAACTTAAAACGGTTATTCGTGTAATAAGGGTTGCCATCAGCTCCCGTATTAGCATGAAGAAGTCCTTTCGATGCAGTATAAATACGAGCAATCAGATTTTCATTCTCTCGACAAACCAGTTTACACCAGTAGTTTAATTTATTATTCTGCTCGTATTGATAAGTATTAAACAGTTGATTTTTTTGAGCTTCAAGATTGCTAATAATTGTCTGTTGATTAGAAATTTCACTCTGTTTAGCATTTATAGCTGCTTGTCTTTCAACATCTCCTAGATTCAAATTAGCAATTTTTTGTTCTAGTTCCCGTTTTTCTTTGAGGAGTAATGCTTCCTCTTGCTCTTTTTGTTCAAGTTCTTTCAACTTGGATGGTAATGCTGCTTGACTATCTGCCAATGTTGTCAGAGTAACGCTATCGGTAGATTTGACCTCAGTAATACTATCGGAAACTAACTGAATGCGATGCTTGCGAATTTCTAAAGTTGACCAACCACCTTGAATATTAGCAATTTCAAAAGCACGCATCATTGCTACCGTATAAGGTACAGTAACGCGACAAGTTGCTTGATACCAGTTATTACCTAATGACACAAAGTCACTGTCAGCTCCAGAAAACGTCTTCTTTTGCTCGGCACTGCGACTTGTTTTACCCCAATAGGAAAAACTGAACAATTTATTACCATTGACATTATTGGGGTTAACATGAGGATCGGTCTTAAATTCAAAAGTTTCTACATAGGTTGCCCCAGCAGTAACTGCCACCAAATCATCATTGCTGTACTTAACTACTTGGGTAGTATTATCTCCTAAAGTGCGACTCAGAGTAATAGCACTCACAAAAGCATCCCCATGTACTATCCCATCATTTCCATAGGCAGAGAAATCAACTACTTTTCTGTCTTTAGTAATCGCCCCTAAGCGCCAATAACCTACTAAATCTACTTCTCGTCCAGTTAGCTGTAGGTACATACTGTCTTTAATTTCCTGAGAAGTACGAACTTTATCCCAAATTTGTACATCAGCAATTTTGCCAACAAAAGACTTGCCAATCTCAAATTCTGGTTGCCAATTTTCTGGTGTATTGGGTAATGCTGCAAATTCTCCAGGAGTTCCTAACTGCTGACCATTCTTACAAAGAGTTAAGGTTGTACTGTTACTTGCACCATCAGAAGCAATCACACCAGCATAATGCACCCATTGACCTGTGGGAATTGTTGCTGTATCAGTGACTTGTTTATTACTATTACCTATTCTAGCTTTCAGAGTTACAGTACCATTATTAATCAATAGTTGGAAGCGTTGTTCTTTTTCTCCAACAATTATCTGTTCTCCACTACCTGTCTGTGATACATAAACCCAAGCTGAAATCGTATAACCGAAAGCAAATTCTGTAGATGGAGGCGTTAACTCGATAGCAGGAATAGCAATTTTCTGATCCCCACCATTAAACATCACACCCCGACGCTTTCTGGATTTCAATTTCAGATTGACTGCTTCCCCTGATTGCCAACTAATACCGTTAACAACAAAATTTTCTACGTCAAGCTTCTGAATAGCTAAAGTTCTATTATAGTCACTGGTATTAATAATTTGAACTTCATCCCCATCTTCCAGACCATGATTAAAAGCTGTTATTCTCAGTCTTTGATTTTCTACCCTTTCAAAAGCAGTGATGGCACCATCAAAAATTAAACCTGTTTCTGCTTCTGGCACTACTTCCCAACGACCAATGTCTCCATCAACATAGCTAGTCTCAATTTCAAAGGTATCTTCGTCAATGGCAGTAGCTACATAATGGCCATCATAACTTTGAGTATCCGTGATTTCAATAATGTCACCAGTGATTAAATCCGCTGCTTCAGGAGAGGTAATCTGAACTGTATCTTCATCTCCTCTATTTATTGCAGTAATTGTACCCTGGGGCGGTGGTGTGGAATCACCTATTCCTTTAATTTCATCCAGGGTATTTAAGGGTAACAATAGATCGCGACTATTGCTCCTGAGAATAGTCTGGGAGTCTGGGTTTTCATCAATCTCTGCCAAAGTGCCATCTGCTGCTACTGCAAAACTCAAAGCTGCAACATTTCCCTGTTTTGTGGGAATTGCCAACATGATCTTGGTGGCATTTTTCAACAACTGCATTCCTTCCCTGGTTTGCTGCTCCCGTTGGATATCGTATTTGGTGGCAGAAAAACCGTCAGCTACCTCAACGTTATTAATATCTAAAGTCCGATGAATAATCCCAGGAATAGAACGAGGTACTAATGCATTCTTGGCTTCTCGTTTCTGCTCTAATATTGTATAGTCCTTAATATCAAATAATCCCTCTTCAGAAGCGCCAATTGTTGTCAACTCTATCTTCTGAGTTTGAGAATTGTAAGCAAAAATATGCCAACGGTATTTTTCATGTTCGTTAGTTGGTAACAAGACTACGGAAAACCAGCCTTTGTCAAGATTTGTAATTAGGCTCAATTCCGTAGTTGGTTCATAAAATGGCTCGCCATCAGCATCTCGAAAGTCCAAAGAGTCAATATTTGCTAACCCACCATTTGCTTTTTTCCTCATGCTCTCAATGGGTTGATATTTTTTCCGAGAGCGTTTAAACCGCACATCTAACTTCCGCACTAGCTGATTAGTCATGCCATCGAGGACAAAACGGTCTACTAATAAAGTATTAGGAGTAGTTTCGGTGGCATTAGCTTTCGACTGACGAAAAACATAAATGTGTTCCATCCCAGAAACTAATTGTACTGGTGCAACCGCAGATTCATTCAGAGTTCTGTAGCGAGAACGCAGAATAAATTTATTGGGGTCATCTTGATGAGTTAATTCTGCGGTTTCTTTGTCTATTACGGACTGGTCATCCTCTGCTTCATCAGGAAATTCCAGTTCTTGCCAATCTTCCCATCCCGTGCGTTGGTCTTCGGGAGTATTGAGGTAAGAGTCTTCAAAGCCATCCTGCTTAATGGTGTAGAAAATCTTGCCGTTAGCATCGGTCGCAATAACTACTACTTTGCCTTCATGGGCAATAGTGTTAATGAATTCCAGCTTTTCTTGGAGTAATAGCATTAATCTGCCGTTCTAAGTATTAAAATTATTGGTTGGACTTATGGCTTTAGCGATCGCAATTGGTCCAAACTAAAACCCGATAAGAGCAAGAGTATAATCAAATAATTAAAACATCAAAAAGTTAACATTTTTTTAATTTTCTAGCCATCATCCCAGTCATATCATGTGCGGTTGAATACTTATAAAAAAACGACTTCCCCAAAATAATGCTATACTTACCAAAAAATTGGGTTTAAAGCCTCGCCCATAAGCGGGCGACTTTTTAGTTGTTTTTTTTAAATAAATATGTTATCGTGCTGTTTAGTTTAGATAGGAATTATGAAAGCTAGATTTAAGTATCGTATCTATCCAACACCGGGACAAAAATACCGATTAGCAAAGCTATTTGGTTGTGTCCGTGTGGTT
>NZ_JAAHGK010000860.1:0-3407 GCF_010672505.1 Okeania sp. SIO2B9
ATTATTTTTTTCTTACTTTTTAATTCTTTATTTATTTTCCTCCTTCTTTCTTAAGTTTTTTTAACTTTGTTTTCTGACTCCTATCTTCGATATTCATCACCACAGTCACCAATAATTTTAAACAAATTCCGTGACTCCCTACTTAAATTATCAATTTGCTGATAATCTTCTACATCTAAATTGAAATGAAACACCCGAGAATTATCTTGCAAATTTTCTGAAATACTCAGCGTTGCTCCGACAATAGCACCTGCCACAGAAGGCTGTTCTAAAATATAGCGAACTGCCACATTTGAAATACTAACTTTGTGTTTATCAGCAATTTTTTTTAGCAGATTTAATAATTTTTGAAATAAACTCCAACCACCCCAAGTATCAACCATCTTTTTATACTTTTTCAAACTAACAGTATTGAGGTCTTTTGGATGAGGTTCTGAAGAATCTAAATACTAAATATTTTTCTGAGAGCAAACCACCGCATAATGTACCATAAGCCAAAAGCTGAATATTATGCTCTTGGCAAAACTGTACCATTTCTATTAAAGGACGACGATCTACTAGAGAAAATTGAACTTGATTAGAGACTATCTTAATTCCACTTTCAATAATAATTTTCAAATGTTCAGTATCAAAATTAGTTAAAGCCAAATGCTTAATTTTTCCCTCCGACTGAAGCTCCGACATATAATTAAGAGCATCCAAATAACTTTTATTTTGAATAATGGCTCATAATTTAAACTTAAAAGTAGTTGCTGAAGGAGTAGAAACTCAATCCGAATTAGACTTTCTTCGTAAATATGACTGTGACAAAATTCAAGGCTATTTCTTCAGTGCTCCATTACCCACATCCAAGTTTGAAAATTTATTAAAAACTAATCAACTATCAAAATTCCCTAGCATTTAAAGACAAAGAAGAAAGAAGAAGGAAGGAGGAAGGAGGAAGGAGGAATAAGGAAGAAGAAATCATAGAAATATGTGGTTTTTAGGATGAGAGACCAGCTCATTATTAAAGAGTAATACCATGCATCAAAAAAGAGTTACGAATAATCAGCACCATAGCGCATAGTTTCATATAAAGTCTATTTGACGAAAAAGATAATTTACAACATTAAAAATGGCATTAAATCTATTCATTCAGAATTGCTGAATTCAGAATTGCTGAATTATTACGAAATACCCTAGATATTTGTAGCAAACATTTATCAATTTGGTATAAAATCACCTGAAAGTAGAAGGGAAAGAGCAAAGCTGAAGAAGTCATAAATCACACTATAATTGTGGAAAGCCACCAGCCAAAACCTAAACCTAATCCAGAAATAATAGCTAAAATCAAAAAAGTAGAAAATCCATTAAACAACTCTATCAACTTTTCTCCCGCAACCATTTGAGCAACTACTCCTGCCACAATACCAATAGCTACCCATAACCCAACAATAATATTAGGCCCAGCACTAGCCAAAGCGATCGCCACAGCTTTAGACCGAGTAGAATTCCAAGCTGCAGACCAAGCTCCAACCCAAGCTCCCACAATAAACCCAAGCATACTGCCAACACCAGTACCAGTCTTCAAACCAATCACAGCATCTACTATTGTCCCAAAAATAAATCCAGCAGCAGCCCAAATAATAGAACCAACAATCACCAATAATACATTTTCAGCCCCATTACCAGCCAAAAATCCTCCCAAAGCAATTACTCCATCAATAGTCACCACAGCAGCAACTGTCCTGGCCTTAGGTTCAGTGCCAGCAATTAACCCTAGACTACATCCAACCATGGCCCATGCCAAAGCAGTGATTATACCTCCCACAGAATTTCCAGCTATCCAACCTGCTCCCCCTCCAGCACCCAATAAAGCGATCACCCAACATCTTTGAGAACCCGTTCCTTCAATTGCCAAAACAGTCATTCCCATCCATGCCACGCCCTCAACCACGGCCCAACTCCAGACAGGAGCTTTGTAAATAACTAATACCCAGGCAGTCAAAGCATAAAACAGGAAAGTGGCAATTAAACTACCCCAAGGAATACTGAAAGTTGCTGAATGTGGTTGATGAGTGTGGACAGAGAACTGTTGAAAATGATTATTAGCGTTAGAATTTTCTGGCCTTTGAGGAGAGGGGGAAGGTTGAGGAGAAGGTGGACGACGAGGTGATGAGTATTGTGTTTGACTGGGAGTTTTTCGTTTCGGAATAGTTTGTGGTTGAGAATCATTCAAAAAATACCGTAATTTTCCGTAAGCTTCATTAATCTCTTTGAGACGAATTTGAGCTTTTGCTTGGAGACGAGTATTTTGGGCAAAGCGGTCTGGGTGCCAGACAAAGGCTAAATCTCGGTAAGCTTGTTTCACTTGATCTAGAGAGGCACCAGGCTCAAGTTCTAAAATTTTATAGTATTGATTTATCTCATCCACATTAGAAAAATAATCAGTAATTAGGACAATTAGGAATTTAGTGGTGTGACGTTATCGAAAGCCTTATTTTTTGAGGTTGGTATTATATGACAGGGAAAAGGCCGCCGAGAAGAGTGGGAAAAACATTTCCTCTTTGATTCATCATTACTCTATGTAGTAACCAACTCAATATTTGATACATGAAACAAAACTCATAGACAATTAGTTCCATTTTGACTTTAAAGTAAGAAAAATGCCATATTACTCTTATGAGTCTATCTGAAAATGTTGCAATTCATCTCCCATTATCATCTTCGATTTAGCGGGAGGTGAATTGCAACCAGAAAATATATTCATTGCGACAGGTGAAAGATTTGTCTTTGTGTTATAATTGCACCTTTAAATTCAGAAAAAAATAAACGGATACTTGATTACTCTAACTTACCAATACAAGCTTAAACCGACTAAACATCAAGAAGTAGAAATTAATCAGATTCTTGATGTTTGCAAAAGCGTGTATAATTCGCACTAAGAGAGCGGAAAAACTGGCTAAGTTCAAAAAAATCACCAATTAATAGTTGTTCAATTGTTGCTGAATATATTATTTCTGGTGATGCAGCTTATCCTAATTATCATCATCAAGCAAAAAACTTAACAATAGCGAAGAAAACTAAGACTAACTTTAATTTAGTAAATGCCCAAGTTTTACAACAAACTTTAAAGACTTTAGATCGAGCTTTTTCTGATATGAAATCTCAAGGAAAAAGTTATCCAAGGTTTAAGAAAAAACTGAGAAGTTTTATTTTTCCAGCAATGCTGAAAAATTGCTTAGGCAATATATAGAGTTAAACTGCCTCAGGTAGGTTGGATGTAAGATTAAACAAAGTAGGCCATATCCAGATTTTTTTCAAGCTAAACAAGCTAGGATAGTCAAAAAAGCTAGTGGTTATTATTTGATGATTAGTTTTACTTCATCAGAGTTAGTATCAATTGTTGCTGAATATATTATTTCTGG
>NZ_JAAHGK010000861.1:0-3405 GCF_010672505.1 Okeania sp. SIO2B9
CCCTCCTGGGAGGGGTTAGGGGTGGGTTGTCTCCTGTCTCCTGTCTCCTACCCCTACTAAAAGACTTTTTCAGCAAACCCTAATTAGCAGTCCAGTTAATGTTAATTATTCTTATGTTTACTTCTCCCTCACTTCCCTACTCCCCTACTCTACTACTCAATAAAATGTAGAAAAGTTTTTGAGAAATGGTATTATTTCTTCTTCCCTCTTCACTCCTGACTACTCCGTTGTTATTTATAAGTATTCAACTGGAAATGATATTATTCATCAGAAAATTCTAATAATTTATCTAAAAATTTTTGACCAAAAAATAAGGTCAATAGCCTCCCCTTTCAAGGGGATGAAAAAAAATCAAGTTCAATATTTCAAGTCTCTGACTTTAACTAGAGGTACTGATAAATGATAAATGATAACTGATAACTGAAATGACCTGCTTTTTCTAAGCTTTCATCAAGAGAAAATATGAGAGTACCCAAGCACACTTTACTTTTAAGAACAAATTGATTTATGGGATGAATTAATTTGTGAGGATAAACCAAGACTGCTGAATAACAGTTTTTATAAGTTGCATAAGCTACTACTTGATTAATATCAATTGTAGATGGTTTGTCATCTAACTTATATTTAGTATCAAGAATATAAACAACTTTACCAGTAATCGATAAAAACGTTGGTTTGGATGACTACGCAGTTGTGAAAGTAGCTCAAATATCTCATGATAAAAAGGATATTTAATAACGTCATTTTTTTCTAAATTACTGGTTTTTGTCTGAATATATTTTTGTGCTATTTGTGCAACTATTTTTTGGATATTTATGGATGAACATTGCTGATTCAACCAAGATAATGATTGCTTTTTTTTGATGTTTATATCATTGGATATTTCTTCATCAGTTTCATCTTGGTCATCTTCATCTAAATCAGACTCATAGTCATCTTGACTAAACTCTTTATATTCATCATCTTCTTCATTTACATAAATACTATGCCAAAGAGAATCAAACAGAATAGACTCACTTTTAAACCCAAATAGCAAAGCAGCAATTACTTCTGGATGACTCTCACTTGTCAAATAAAAAGCTTAAAACTCAGACAACGCAAGACTTTTCCTTCTTTGTTCTTCCTTCTGCTATAAAAAATCCTGGGAGTCTGTCCAAAGAAAGTCCCCCAGGTTACCAGCTTAGTTATAGCAAAATTTATTCTATTCAACTGTATGGCCAGCATCAACGATCGCTTGCTTAATGGACTCCTCAGATGCTTTGGTTTCCACAGTCACAATTTTTTGCTCCACATCCACTTGGACATCAGCTTCCGATTCCTGAGCTTTGATTGCTTTCGTAATAGTATCTGCACATCCACCACAAGCAATAGATGGTACTTTTAGTTGTATTGCCATATTAAAAATTAGTTAGGTTGTTACAAATTTTTAATAAGTATATAGCATTTCGATAGAGAATTAAGTACCCCTACAGTAGGGAACAGGGAACAGGGAACAGGGAACAGGGAACAGGGAACAGTGGGAAAAGCTTTTCTCTCTCTCAAATTCATAATCAATCTATGTTCTAACCAACTCGTTCCTTGCTATAGAGCTTCCAGATTTCAGATGAACAATAAAATTATATTTTTATCAACTATGTTTTCATCTTTTCTCCTACAAAAAATTCAGCTATGGCGTTTCTCAAGTTACTGAGGTACAGTTTTTTTTCTTCTTTTCTATTCCCTATTCCCTATTCCCTGCTATAGATATGCCAAATTTTAGATGAGGGATAAAACTATATTTTTCTCAACTAAACTTTCATCTTTTCCCCTACAAAAAATTCTGCTATTAACTATAAAGACTAGCAACATATTCTCCATAACCGTTATAAGGTAAAGTTGGGATTTTTTCCCAAGACCAACTCGCACCTTCACTTAATACTTTTTCAGTTGCTTGTGACCATCGAGGGTGAGGCACATTAGGATTAACATTTGCTTCAAAAGCATATTCATTTGGTACCAAAGTATTCCAAAATGTTGCTGGTCTTGACTCTATAAATTCAATTTTTACAATTGATTTTGCGCCTTTAAAACCATACTTCCAAGGAATAACTTGCCTTAATGGCGCTCCATTCTGTTTAGGTAATGATTTACCATACATTCCTACTGCAAAAAAAGCTAATTCATTAGCCATTTCATCTATTCTTAAACCTTCTGTATAAGGCCAGGGATAACCATTAGCCCAAAAACCAGGACCTTTAGTAATTTCTGCATCGTAAAAAGAGGTAAAACGAACATATTTAGCTTTTGATGTTGGTTCCACATCTGCCATTAATAATTTCATGGGAAAACCTAACCAAGGTATTACCATTGCCCATGCTTCAACACACCGAAATCGATATATTCTTTCTTCTAGAGGAAACTTTTTTTGTAGTTCATCTATGTCATAAATACGAGGATTTTTTACTAATCCTTTAACTTCAACTTTCCAATTTTCAGTGGGTAAAGCTTGAGCAGCTTGCCAAATAGATTTATTACCACCAAATTCATAGAAATTATTATATTTTGTGGCAAGAGCTTCGTCTGTTATAGGTCGGTCAACTTCAGAAAAGTTAGGATTAATTGTGAATTTACCAGTCATTGGTAATGTTACTGCTTCTGAAGTTAAAGATGTTTTGGAGTTTCGTCCACAACTGGTAAGAGTAGATAATGCAGTAGCACTTAAACCAACACCGATTAGACTTTTCATAAACCGACGACGGTTTAAATAAGTAGTTTCTGGAGTTATTTTTGTTTCAGGAATTTCCCAAGACTTTTTGATTCGGATTAGAGGCATGGTTAATTGTTAGTTATTATGAGGTTTTAACTTTAATACTAAAGATTGATGATTTTTTCATCCCTAGTTTATAATATATAGCAGGTTTATTTAATTTGCAGACTTCGCCATAAGAAGTTTGACCAAAAATCTTTTGTTTTAGGGAGTAGGGAATAGGTAGAGACATTGCATGCAACCTCTGTACAGAATAGAAAAGAATAAAAACAACTTTCATTAATGGATAATTGATAATTGATAATTACCTCTGGTTAAAACCTTTCTTGATTGAATATAAGGAGATATTATTTCTTTTTTTTCCCTTAAAAGGGGAGGCTTTAAACCATAATTATTTAATAATTAATAATTTGGTAACTCAGTAAACACTATATTTTTAGACTTAAAAATCTGTGGAGGAACTACGTTAAAAGTAATTAATAATGAATAATTACTTCTAAAATTTAGTCCGGGGACTTTGGCAATAGCTTTTATTTTTTCTCAATTTCTCAATTGCTTTTATTTTCCCCAAAATTAATGGCTGATAGCTAATAACTGATGGCTTAATGTTTAAAGCACTTCTGTTTTGTTTATGTAGAAAATATCTGGGAATTTGAAAA
>NZ_JAAHGK010000862.1:0-3404 GCF_010672505.1 Okeania sp. SIO2B9
TATATAATTTTTGTTATAGCGTTTTTATCTGGGATGTGGAAACCAAGTGCTATGAAAAGGGAATATGTATGGAGAAAATAGGGAAGAGTAAAGGAAGAAAAACAGCATTAATATAGTAGCAAACACCAGAGCATTAGGTACTATAAACAGCACTTTTTTCTAAAAAAAACTAAATCTATATTTACATTTAATTTGAAAACACTATATAAATATAAGTATTCAGAACGTAAATAACTCTAAAAATATAGAAAACAAATAGGTAATCAAAAGCAAGAATAAATTTAATTGCAGTATTTGTTTATGTATAGGAAATATGATTAACTTATGGGTTAATGGTTAACCACCGAAAATTATAAATTCAATACTATAATCTTATTTTTTATTTGTTAAATCAATCATAACTTGACATTGAGACAAATTTTAATATCTAGCTCTAAAATACTCATACCAAATTAATATAAAGTTGCATAGAACAATATTTTAATCAGGCGTTGCCTGTACATTAAAGAAATACTTGTTAATAAATTTCATAATTATGTGCCACCGCGGCACCCAATACCTAATACCTAACACCTACCGCCTACCACCTAACAACTAATTCTATGCAGCCTCACATAAAATTGGTATCAGAAAGTAATTAAAAATACAAAATTGTCTCTAACTCAGAGAATTGGGCTATATGGGATTTGACAAATTCTAACAGAAGTACGAAAATAAGTCCTAAAATTTCCCAAAATCTAATTCTCAAGTTATATAAAATCAGGTGAAACAAGAGGCATGAAAACTTTTTTTAAGCAGTCTATAGCTGCACTGACAACTTTAGGAGTATTAACTTTCTTTTCTCTTCGTCCAGTACCAGTTAGGGCAAATTTCTTTGACCAAAAAGAAGTCGAGCAGTCTAGATACATTGCAATTGCAGTTCCTCGTGCTTTTGGGCCACAGTTGCTAATTTTAGAACAAAAAACCGATGCTAGACAATGTTGGGGTGAAAGTGGCGATCGCCCGGTCTTGGTCGATCCTCTATTACTAAATTTTGACTTTACGGGTATTTGTGGACGTGCAACCGACAGTAATGGTTATTCTATCCGAATGGCAGGTACCGATCTAGCCCTTGAATATGCTCTCTCTTTGCAAATGAGCGGGGGGGATATACGACTAATGGGTATTTCTCGTTATGATTCTAATGCACCACGACTACTGATCGGCAGAACTTATGGTTTAGCTGACGGATTTACTAAAATTATTCTTGAACCTGGTTGGCGGTTTGCTAAAAGAAGTTATGGGGGTAAAGAGTTAGGTCATATATATGTTACTCATGACTGGATGCCAACAGAGTTAGAAACTAATAATAACAACTAGATAGGGTCTACTGAAAATATGTTTTTGTAGAGGGTAGGACTCAGAACTCAGAACTCAGAAGTCAAAAGTCAGAAGGAATAATTGTCTGATATTTGTCTGTCTAGAGTTTACTGAAAATGTGAGTATTTTTAGCTTTTTGGAGCGAAAAACTTGCATTTTTTTTCGTAAAAAAGGCTAAAGCATTTACAAATAAAGGCTTTTAGAGTTAATCAGCAAGTCCTAGATATATCAAATAAATTTAAAAAGGTAGCCATTAAAAATGACTACCTTTTAATAATCCTCAACACCACTTAAAATGAACTTAAAAAGTAATTGACACAACAGTTGTGCCTTAACGTAAATAGAGTTTTTGAGAAAGAGCATCGACGACTGACCGTGTTTCGTCTCGATGCTCTTGCTGATTCGCTCCTCACACGGTAGACATTCTAACTTAGAAAGCTAGTTTTGTCACTATATTTCAGTAATTTTTTTTGACAAATCTTGAAAGCACTATCTATCAAGAGCTTCACCTTTGAGATAACCAATCTAAAATCAAAGAATTAACTATTGTTGGCCTTTCATCGTGGGGACAATGACCTGTGTTGGGTATGGGAACAAATTGGATAGATGCACCTTTCTCTGCTAAGTCTTGATAAATTTTACCACCAGAAATTGGTGTCCAAGGATCGTTTTCTCCCCAAATTACTAACAATGGTGCTGGAATTTTTGGTAACAATTCTGAGGGATGGGGTCCAGCAGGTGCAGTGAGAATTGAAGCAAAGACTTTCTGCGCTCCAGGGTCGCAGGAAGGACGATGAAGTAGTTCGATTAACTCATCTGTAATGGCATCTTGATTACTATAAACTTGTTTGAGGGTGCCACGAATACGATATTTTTTACGGACTTGATTGAAAATAAATGGTCCTAGAGCTGGGGAATTAACTAATTTGCTGAACATTCCCATTATGAATCTTAGGGGAGGATTTAATTCTTGAGGTCGATGGTTTAAGCCTCCTGCACAGTTAATTAGAATCCCACCTGTACAAATTTCTGGGTAGTCTGCTAGTATCATTAGGCTAAGTAATCCACCAATGGAGTTGCCTATAAAGACGGTGGGTTTTTGAATATGTTGGTTCCAAAAGTCGTATAGTAGTTCTTGCCAAAGTTCTAATGAGTAATCTATAGGTGGCTTAGAAGATGCACCAAATCCTAGTAAGTCGAGGGCAAATACTTGATGGCCTCCAGCGGCGAGGGTAGGGATATTGTTACGCCAATGACCTATGGATGCACCAAAACCATGAATTAATACTAGGGGTTGTCCAGTTCCCATGACTGTATATTGGATTTGGTGGTTTTTCCAAGTCCAAGTATGCAGGTCTAGTTGATTTGGTGGTGTTGCTATAACGGGGTTCATTTTATAAAGTTTTGTAAACTTACATATTTATCATAATAGAAATGTTGGCAAAATTTAGGTCTATATTTTCATTAGTAGGGGAGTGGGGGAGTAGGGGAGTGGGGGAGAAGTAAACATCAGAATAATTAACATTAACTTGGCTAAAATTAGCAAAAAAATTTATTCTGCTCTTTTAAATTACTTAATAACTGAAGTGTTATCTAAGTTAAGTATTAATGTATGGGAATTGATATAGGATTATTGCATAAGCGATCGCTAAAGTAGCTTGCGAATAAAAATCCTAATTAACCGTTAAGTTGATTGATAAATTCTTGGTGTTCGGAACTAGATAATTCCTGCTGAAGTAGATTTAATACTTCAGGAAAATTTCTTTCTATTAAGGATGTAACTGCTAACTATAATTTCTGTAAATTTTGACTTTTTATCACTCCGTTTTATCTATAGCAACAGAAAGATACTCACTCTAACTAAAAATCCTAATTAATTGTGAAGTTGAAAGTCTCCAATATCTCACAACTCAAATCATATTGCTATAGATAATTTCTGCTGAAGTAGATTGAATACTTCAGGCAAATTTCTGTCTATTCAGGGTTTAACGGCAAACTATAATTTAGGGAAATTTTGACCTTTAAACCCTGGGTTTTTATTGATA
>NZ_JAAHGK010000863.1:0-3402 GCF_010672505.1 Okeania sp. SIO2B9
TGAAAATGAGCAAATAAAAATGTAGCTCTTTCTCTACAGGAAATCTTTATATACTTGATTATTTGTTGCGTATTTCCTTCAAAGGTATGTTTACAAATTAAATCAGGATGCTACAATAATGATTAATATTTCAATTATTTATAGCAGAAGAAAAAATCTGGCGTTGTCTGAGTTTTAAGCTTTTGATATTTCCGCGCCCTTTCCTGCCACTGCTATAAAAGTTTTTCATCAGGGTAAGCATTTATTTCAAATAGAAAAACAATATGTCTACTAGACACCAAAGTAATTGTGCCTAGAAAAAAGCTCTGAGGAAAAAATCATGAATCAACAAAATATCTCTAGTTATGTTGGTCTCATTCAATCTTTATTAGTTTGCCCTAGTGGTGATGAAAATAAAATTTTGCAAGCTAATCAAAACTTGATAGACCATAAATTAGTTCAAGTAATGAAACAAATAGCAAAAATGAACAACAGAATTGGTAATTTGAATGCTCAATGGTTGCAAAATTTGGCGATAATGTTAGAGACTAACTTAGAATATGCTTCCCAACCTGTAAATCGGGAAATATATCGAAATTTACTCATGCAAGTTTTACAAGTAATCTCAGAGAATGAAGGAAAGCCTGAAGCGGTGTATTCTGTACTAGAATATAATCAAGATAAGCTGAATCAAAATTTCCTAACAGTGCTGCGAACTTGGCCTGGAGAAAATATCCAAAAAATGGAGCCTCAATTAGCACAAAATATTGCTCTAGATGTTGTTAATTTGAGTAACCTGATTTTACAATTTCCTTTTGGTAATCAAAGTAATAACGTAGAAATAGCAATTGTAGGCTATGAAAATGCTCTACAAGTCTTATCCCGTCAACAATTTCCGATAACTTGGGCAACTATCCAAAATAATTTGGGTACTAGCTACCATAAACGCATTGTCGGAAACCCAGAAGAAAATATCGAATTGGCGATCGCTTACTATTATCAAGCACTTCAAGTTAGGACTTACTCTACATTACCTGAAGCATGGGCAAGCACTAACAATAATCTTGGTAATGCCTATCAACAACGTAGCATGGGGAAAAGAATAGAAAACTTAGAGAATGCGATTAATTGTTATCAGAAAGCTTTAAGAGTCAGAACTCTAGAAAAGTTACCTCAAGAATGGGCGAGTATTCAAAATAATCTGGGTAGCGCTTACCACGATCGGATCGCAGGAGAGCAACAGGAAAATATTGAACAGGCGATCGCTTGTTATAATTTGGCTCTCAAAGTACGTACTCGCGAACAGTTTCCTACAGACTGGGCAACTACTCAAAATAATCTGGGAAATGCTTATCTAGATAGGATAACAGGAGATAGACAAGATAATCTCGAACAGGCTATCGCTTGTTTTGTTAGAGCGCAAGAAGTATATACTAAGGAAAGTTATCCTCTCTACTGGGAAATTATTTTCAATAATTTAGGTATCGTTTACAATGAACAGAATTTGAGAAAAGTTTGTTAGTGGTACTTAGAAATTTTACGATCAAAAAATGCTTGAGAGTTATTCTATCCTGAGCAGTTACGATGAACGCCTAATACGACTGAGTAAAATTGCTGCAACAACTGCTGTCCCTGCACTCAAATAGAAAGGTGCAGCCGGAGAAACTTGAGCATAGAGCCAGCCTGCAATCAAACTCGCAGGCAAGGCTGCTAAACCTACCAGCATATAAAACGTACCAATTTCTGCACCTCGCCGTTCTGGATGAACCAGGTCAGCTACAAATGCTTTCTGCACCCCTCGTGTCAATGTTGAATACAGCCCATAAAGAGCAAACAAACCCCAGATGGCTCCAGCCTGCTGAACCACTGCAAATCCCAGGTAGACAACTGCAAAGACTAGATAGCCGGTGATTAATAGTGGTCGCCGACCGACTCTATCTGATAAACGCCCCGCAACTAACCCCAGGCAAGTTTCAACCAAGTTAAACAGTGCATAGAGCAACAAAAGCTGTGTGCCACTGAATCCTAAACCCTGCGCCCGAATCAGCAAAAAAGCATCTGAAGAATTACCCAGGCTAAACAATCCAATAACTAATAAGTAATGTTGATAAATTGGGTTAAGTCCTCGCAGGGTAAATTGCGGTCTTTTTTTCAACTGTTCAGTTCGTGCAGTTGGTTTAGGTTCTTTAACCAGGAACAGTAGCAAGACGATTCCTAATAATGCAGGCAAAAGAGCGATCGCAAACACACTCCGATAATTTCCCGCAAACTGCTGCAAACACAGAATTCCCAGGAACGGTCCCACCACTTCTCCCACTGTTTCCAGGCTATGATGCAACCCAAAAGCTTGACCGCGTCGTTCGGGAGCGCAGTTCTCAGCAATCAAAGCATCACGGGGAGCAGCTCGTAATCCTTTCCCCACTCGATCTATTAGACGGGCTGTCAAAACATGAACCCATACTCCAGACAAAGCCAATCCTAGTTTGGACACTGCCCCCAATCCATAACCTGCAACAGCAAAGGGTTTACGTTGACCGACTCGGTCAGACATCCAGCCGGAATAGAGCTTGAGAATACTTGCCGTACTTTCTGCAATGCCTTCGACGACACCGACTGTCCAGATAGGAGATCCCAAGACGCTTGTCAGGAAGACTGGAGTCAGAGGATAGACCATCTTGCTGGCCAGATCGGTGAATAAGCTAACCAGACCAAGCACTCGAATGGTGCGATTCAGTTTGAAAGTTTGGCTGTCGATAGGATTTTGCATTATGCAATTTATTCTCAATATTACCTTTGAATCATAGCAGTTTTAGAATTGATGAGGTACACAATTCTGGAGCAATAGGGAGATTAATGTTAGAGCCAAGCCAAGCCAAAAATTTCAATCCTTGGCTAATAGCTAAAGTTATCTCAAGATGACTTAATCTGATGAAATTAGTTTGCAAATAATATCAGACATGGAGAAATTATCTTTAGAGAATAGTTGAAATTAGGTAATAAAAAATCTATTTTATCTGAGGGAAATAGGCGATCGCCAAGTCTTCCCTCCTGACTCCTGATTAATACGCTCTTTCCAATTATTGATATAATATAACAGTAAAAATAGCAGAGGGAAACTCAATGATAGCTAACCAAAATCAATTCTATGTTTCTCCAGAAGACTATTTAGCTGGAGAGCGAAAAATCCGATTAAACATGAGTATAGACAAGGCAAAATTTATGCAATGGTAGGGGCAAAGAAACCCCACGTTATTATTGCTAGTAACTTAGTCACAGAACTAAATATTCATCTGCGCGATAATGACTGTATTGTACTTACTTCCGATATTAAAGTTCGACTAGAAGAAGCTAATTGTTATTATTATCCTGATGTGGCAGTAACTTGTGATGAACGGGATTTAAGCTTAACTGAAGACTTTATTC
>NZ_JAAHGK010000864.1:0-3396 GCF_010672505.1 Okeania sp. SIO2B9
TCTTTTGTCTCTCATCAAATTGATAATTTTCTGTAATTTCATCTGAAGTTAAATCATTTTCTAATAGTAGTGAAATTAAGTCTATTAATCTTTCAAATTTATTGGCTTGTGGAAATGGAATCTTTGGCGGTTCAGGAATTATTTTGATCTGATCTAATAGGAATTCTATGTCGCTTATTTGTATTTTCTCTGAAGCAATTACATAATTTTTATTTTCTACCAAGGTGATAGAATTATAGTCTGATATATCTACAAATTCATAAATAAAAAAACTGAAAATGTCGTTAGAGTAAGTCATTAATACTGGTACAACTCTCTTACTGATTTTTTTTGACCACAATCTATATGGATAATAGAGTTGTCTAATTAAAAAATCCTCAACCTTATAGTTTTTAGCTTCGATTAAAATCAAACGATCGTCAGTTTCAAAACCTGCATCTATTTCACACTGAGAGTTAGCAACATTAATTGAATATGATTGATTATTAATAGAATTTTTAATGTAAAAATCAAAAGTTCCAGTAGACATTCTGCCAGAAACGGTAAATTTAGTTTTTGAGTTAACTAAATCATCAATGATACCTATGTTAAATACACAAAGTAATGCCGAACTTTCAGAATATAAATTAGTGTAATCTATCGTTTCTATTTCTCTGGGAAACTGCCAAGGAATACTTTCAAATTTGGAGTTATATTTGACTGGTAAGTGTATATTAAAGTGACCAATAATATATTGAGAACGAGAAATTGGTAAAATAGATAGACAATTCTCTTTAAATATTTCTGGTAAGTTAACAACATGGTCAAATTTTGCCATGAGTCTGCTTTCTCGTTCCTGATTAATTTGAGATGCTTCTATTTTGAATAAGCCATTTTTATTTACCTCTTCTAAGATTTGATATTTTTCAAATAACTTTTTCCATGCTACGTCATTTTTAGTCATACCTAATTTATCTCAGTCTGGTAGCATCAGTATTGTAAGGTAAGGGTCATTTTAGTTATCAGTTATCTATTTATCAGTACCTCTGCAATAAGGAGGCTTGAAATAAGGAATAGTCTCTTTTTTCTTGTTCAATGGTCGGCCAGCGAGGAGACCCGTTCTTGCAGACCCGTTCCGAAGTACGCCATCCCACCCTACGGGAAGCTCCGAAGATCGACCGCTTTTTATCCCTTTAAAAAGGGAGGCGCATACCCACAATTTTTCGGTAAGGAAGAAAGCTGAGGCGGGGCATCTTGCCACTCAACTAGGAGATAGGGAAGAAGGCTGAAAAGCTTGAAAAATTTTACTTAAATTTCCTGTAGACATTCAAGCTTGGGTTTACACAAATGATAACAACGAACATGATATGAAAAGTTAGTAAATTGACTCAAAAAAAGGTCTAAATCATATTTTTTTTATCTTTCATTTGTTCACATTTTTTAGCTTTTTTTATCCCTGGATAATTAATGGGTTTATTCCTTTTATTTTTTTGTTTTCATCAAGTTTATTTTCCATGGATATTGGGAGATATTCCGACAATTATAATATATTTAGATTAAATCAAAGGTGGTAAACTTGGCAAAATCAAGTCAATTAATTATAGGTATCAGTCCTAAATTTCAAAAAATTAGTTATGCTATTGTTCATCTGATATAGTAACTTTAATACTTTAATTTTTTTCAATTTATTCCCAATATAAAATCCTATGAATTAATGTTATTAGTGAAACCTATCCCACTATTTTTAACAGGCTTATTTGTTTAAGTAAAATGTGTTTGAAAAGCTTAATTTTTCATTTTTAACTCTCAAAATATTTAGGGTTTTTAGCAAAAATCTTATTACTGGTATAGGTTCCACTATGTCAAGATAAAAATGACAGGTATGTTAAAATTGAGGAGCCGATCAAGCAAAATTTTTGAGAGTTTATCATGGTGACAATTTTTTGCCCTGAAGATAGGTCATAATAATCAAGTTGAGTTTAAACTATCCTTTCCATTCGTAATGTCTAGTTTCTTATGACTTTTGTCAATTATTACCCCCATGATTCTGGAAAAGTACGTTTGATAAACTAAAAATTGGCTTGACTATTTTGTTTAGACTAGGATAGTTTACAATCTTTTGTAAATTTAGTTGAGAAGTATTTTAGCATTAGGTGGACATGAAAAGTAGGACAGACGACAAAATAATTGTTCGGGAATATTTCAATTCCACTGGTTTTGAGCGGTGGCAAAGAATTTATGGAGAAGGCCAAGTAAATAAAGTACAATTAGATATTAGAAAAGGACATCAACAAACCGTTGATAACGTTCTCAGTTGGCTACAAGAAGATGGGAATTTATCCGGTTTATCAATTTGCGATGCAGGTTGTGGAGTTGGTAGTTTGAGTATTCCCTTGGCAAAAGCTGGAGCAGTTATCTATGGTAGTGACATATCAGAAAAGATGATCGCCGAAGCATATCAACGTGCTAAGTCTAGTTTAATTAGTATGGGTAACGTTAATTTTGTTGCTCAAGATTTAGAAACTTTAAGTGGTAAATATCATACAGTTATTTGTTTGGATGTGCTGATACATTATCCTCAAGAAAAAGTTGCAGATATGATTAATCATTTGATTTCTTTAGCAGAATCTAGACTTATTATTAGCTTTGCACCAAAAACTTTAGCTTTAAGTTTATTGAAAAAAGTAGGTGAGTTATTTCCTGGACCAAGTAAAACTACTCGCGCTTATCAGCATCGTGAAGCTGATATTATCAAAATTATAGAAAGTAATGGTTTTTCTATCCAAAGACAAGCAATGAACAGCACTAGCTTCTACTACTCTCGTTTACTGGAAGCTACTCGTTAGTAATTTCAATAATTGTTAAAGAAGATTGAAATTGGTACTTAATGTACTAAAAATAAATATAGTATAACTACATTTATAACTAAAATTTGAATTAACCTAAGAGTTATTTAGATTTGATATTCTCCATTGACTGTGACAAATAAGTTATATAGCTTAAATGCTCAACTGCTTAATATTAAATAACAACTATATTAGGAATATTATAAATATTTTGAGAAAAGTAGTGAAGATAAAAATAGATAAAAATTAGGGTTAATGTGATCAAAATAATTGGGTCGCGCCACCCCGCCTTTTAAGGCGAAATGTTTTTAGAGGCTTGCTCAAATCCCCTTTACAAAAACAACTTCTGACTTATGATTTCGTTAAAATGACACAGGAGTAAAAAATTAATGACTAGAATTTTTTTAGTAATAGCATCTATTCTAGGAGGTTTGTCTGTAGTCGCTGGTTCTTTTGCTTCTCATGCTTTGAAAGAAAAGTTTAGTCAATACTTTCTAGACATTTTTCAGACAGGTGCTCGTTTACAAATGTACCATTCCTTAGCTTTGTTAATGGTGGCTTTTTTATTAAC
>NZ_JAAHGK010000865.1:0-3390 GCF_010672505.1 Okeania sp. SIO2B9
TGTGAGTTGGTACGACCGGTTTAATTCCTATTGAAGAAGTAAGAAGTAAGAAGTAAGAAGCAAGAAGGGGTAAATATTGAAAAAAAGGGAAAAAAGATAGAGATAACTATCTCAAATCAATTATAACTGCTATTTTTAAGCATATCTAATCGAGATGCACTTTTTATAGCATTCTTTTTTGAAACTGATATTAGGCAATAGTTAGAAATAGTTTTGATGCTTGCTGCTTTTTGATTTGAGGTGTATAAACTTAATTTCAAAAAAAATCAACAGCCTATTCCTGCCCAATATCCACTAATACTTTTAATATTCCCTTCTTCTGAGCATGAACAAAAGCATCAATTCCTGCTTCTAGAGGATAATGAGCTTGGATTAATGGCTTGACATTAACCTTCTGTTGTGATAGTAGTTCCAATGCTGGTTTAAAAGGTCCGCAACGAGAACCAACTAAAGTAATTTCATCCACCACCAACGATGAAATATCCAAACTCAGATTCCCAGCATAAGTACTTTTGAGGACCAAAATACCACAAGGGCGAAGAGCACGACGAGCGATCGCAAATCCTTCTGGGTTGCCAGTACATTCCACTGCCACATCAAAAGCTCCTGTAGTAACCGCATCAGCAAACCCAGTTTTAATTCCCCGCTCCTCTAAATTTGCCAGTTTTTCCCGATGACGACCAATAACCAATAACTGACAATCAGTCAAAGCTAAAGTTTGTGCCACCAATTGTCCGAGTTTACCATCCCCCACTACTAAAACTTTATCTACTGGGCAAATTTGTATCTGTTGCTGAATTTCTAGTGCTGCTGCCACTGGTTCGGTAAATGTAGCTTCATCGGTTGAGACATTTTCAGGTACCGGATGGAGATTTTTTACTGGCAAGGTAAGATATTCGGCAAAAGCTCCATTGCGGTTAACTATTCCCAAGACTGTCCGATTTTCACAGTGGGTAGGTTGGTTACTTAAGCAAAAGCGACAATAACCACAAGCAGCATTAATTTCTCCTACCACTCGTCGATTGAGTAAATTTTCGGGTCCTTGTTCGACCACACCGACAAATTCATGGCCTAAGATTCCTTTGTAAGGGTAGTAACCTCTGAGAAGTTCCAGGTCTGTATTGCAGATACCGGCACGCAAGACGCGGACAAGTGCTTCTCCTGCTGGGGGTTCGGGTGTAGGGAGGTCGCTGCGGAGTTGGAGTTGTTGATTTTCTAGCCAGATTCCTTTCATTATTTCTATTTTTTGAGTAGGTTTAGTTAATTTGATTTTAGGCCTTGAAGAAGGAGACAGGAGACAGGAGACAGGAGACAGGAGGAAAATTACATGGGGATTCGCTCCCCCAAGTAATGCGTGAACACGACCGTTGACGGTGGGGTATTAAACCCACAAAGAAAATGATAAAAAAGTAGGTGGGATAAATCTAGTGTTATTCCTGCCAGTCGTAAATTTAAGGAGACAGGAGACAGGAGACAGGAGACAGGAGACAGGAGGAAAATTACATGGGGATTCGCTCCCCCAAGTAATGCGTGAACACGACCGTTGACGGTGGGGTATTAAACCCACAAAGAAAATGATAAAAAAGTAGGTGGGATAAATCTAGTGTTATTCCTGCCAGTCGTAAATTTTGTGATATTTGCTTACTTTTGGTTAACCTAAATTTTTTTGTGCCTTCTTAACTTAAGAGTTAATACCAATTTGATCAATGTTTGCTACAAATAGTGGCTTTGTTGCATGAAAGTTGCGATTCGCTCCGCGATCCGTTCCAGAATCGCAAAATCACCCCTGTAGAGGAATAAATGAGAATAGTACTTTGTCACTTTCCGGCTGACAACTTTGAATCATACTGTTGACCATAGCACATTGTATGAATAATTCCACTGGCTGACTATCAAATTTTCGTCGTTGCAACTTGCCTCCAAACATCACTTTCAGCCTCAACATTGTGGCCTGGGATCAGGAGCGTCCGTGGTAGCCACTTTCACCCTTCCATTTCTTTCGCCCACAGATGCCAATAGGTCTGAGGTTCTCATCTCTAGGATGGGGCTGGACTTTACCGAATAATTAAGGTTTAAAGCCTCTCCTTTAGATTTGATTAATAAATCGGCTGGGAAATATTTAAAAGATTAAACTACTCTAACTATTTTATAATTTTTATAATTTTTATAATTCCTGACTTCTAAGTAGAACATGGTAAATTTTGGACGCTATGTATCAAATTGTCAATTAGCTCAAAAGTTTATCTTGATTGAATTTAGGTTGTTTTTTGATTAAAGATGCAACGTCTTTTTTTTAGTTTGCTCTACTTAAAACCAGCTATAAATTTCTCAAAAAAAATCAAAAAAATAATGATTAACAAAATACTTAGGCGTCGTTATCAAATTATCTCTGAGTTAGGAAAGGGTGGTATTGGAACTACTTATTTAGCAGTTGATTTAGACCTTCCTAATTGTCCTCAATGTGTGGTTAAACAACTAACTCCTTTAGACCCGCGTCCACAAGTTTTTAACATTGCTAAAAATTTATTTGATAAGGAAGCAAAAATATTACATCGTCTGGGAAAACACGAGCAAATTCCTCAGTTATTTGCCTACTTTGAAGAAGATGGGCAATTTTATTTGGTTCAAGAATTTATTGAGGGATATGACTTAACAAAAGAGATTTATTCTTGGAATAAATTTTTAAGGAGTAGATTGAGAGAAGATGAGACTGTTCAATTATTAACTGAAATTTTGTCAGTTTTAAAATATGTGCATCAGCAAAATGTAATTCATCGTGACTTGAAACCTGAGAATATTATGCGGAGAAAATCTGACGGGAAAATTGTCTTAATAGATTTTGGGTCGGTGAAAGAAATTAAAGGATTAACTGTGATGAGAGGAGGTAAAACAACTGTAACAATAGCAGTAGGAACTCCTGGATATATGCCTATGGAACAAGCAGCAGGTCGACCTAAGTTTTGTAGTGATATTTATGCTGTGGGAATCATGGCTATTGAAGCATTAACTGGAGTTAATGTAAATCTACTTCCTAAAGATATCTCAACTGGTAAAATTATCTGGAAAGATCGAGTTAATGTAAGTGATAATTTAGGTCGGGTTCTTAGTAAAATGATGTTGTATGATTGGAGACATCGTTATCACAGTATTGATCAGGTGATGGCTGAACTCAGAGTTGGTAGTTATTCTGCTAATACTACTACATATCAACGTACTTTCTTTTCTAGGAAACTAGTTAACGATTATTTCGCAACTGTTGCAGGTTCTACTGTTCTTAATGTTGGGAATTCTCTACAACCTGCACTCTCTAAAAGATATGCGTCTGGTTTCAGATAGTGGGGTTGACTATCGTAAGTTGCGTGACTTATTAGCGGCAGGAAAGTGGAAAGA
>NZ_JAAHGK010000866.1:0-3390 GCF_010672505.1 Okeania sp. SIO2B9
TCTCCAATTATTTCTTCAACATCCGTAGATCCACAAGAGGTAACACTATACCATTGATCTAGATCGCAAAAGACATAAAAATTTTTCACAATAACACTTTGACTAGCCTCACTGAAATTACGGCATGAATAATCAGATGATATATTAAGATTGAACAATTGATTAAAATTCAGGATTTTTACTGATATTAAATTATGGAAGTTAATACTAATAATCCAATAAATATTAATTCTGAAATACCTAGTCCTGTTGAATGGGTAGAAGAACATTATTCGATCGCCAATTTAATAGATACTCTCACCGATCTACAAGAGGTACTTGACCATGGACTACTATTCCAAGATAATCAAGATGGAGAATTAGTTATTAATGCTGATATGAAAGATTTACTACGAGAAGAATACGGGCATCAACATTGGCAGTATTTAGAAAAATATTTATTGAGTAATAGTTAAAAATAATATTCTGTAGTGTAGTATTACTGAATAAAAATTGCGATGAAATTATTGTAAGCGCAGACTTATTTTTTTTGACTCTACAAACTTCTAAAATAGCTTTCATTGCAGATAAATTTTTGCAGTTTATTGCACTAAAGCTAGTCTCAATAATTTGAAAAAATTCAAAACATCAATCAACTCTTCCTTACCGAATAATTAAGGTTTAAAGCCTCTCCTTTAAAGGAGAAACAAGAAAAAATTTTCTTTTGAGTCAATCCTACCCTTGAAAAGAAGAGGTAATTGTTAATAATTAATTATTAATTGTTTAACTTAACTTTTTTCTAACACTTTAAGACAAAATTTTCGGCAACCCTACCTTTTTTAATTCCACAAACTTACCTTGAAAATCTACAGCTTGATTATCCCCAACTCTCCTTGCTTCTGCCAACTCTCGACGAATTTCTGCTCGTTCCATTTTGTCAGAAACTCCACCTAATATATAGATAAACAATCTCATCGCTAAGTCTCTCCCAGCTACTGACATTCGTTTGCGATTAAAATCATATAAAACCCCATACCAAATTGAGTCAGGAGATTCTATTCCACTCAAACCACCATCCACATCATACTTATTTAATTTCTGAAAAACCTCCTCCAAAAAAAAGCCTTTTTTATATATTAAAATTCCTAGAGCTTCAGAAAAAGCAATTTGCCCAACAGGTCGGAATAAAACATGACCTTCTCCTGGTTTTATTTCAAAACTAAATCTTCTCAATTCTGGAGTTTCGGCACCATTTTCTAATCTTGAATAACTAGGTAAATTAGATAAATAATTCCAAAACAACATAAATTCCTCTAGTCCCTCTTCTAATTCCTCTTCTTCGGGACGCATTGGAATTAAACCTTTATCTGAAGGTTTCCAATGAGGATAACGAGGTTTTAAATATCTTTCAGACATTTCTTGAATTGCCTGAAGAGTTGTTAAAACAGTAGACTTAGTTGCTACAGTAGCACTATCCCAATTCACTCGTGGATTTCTATTATCTTTCTCCTTTAATAAAGGATGATAAATTGCTACTTTTCTAGCCACAATGGCAAACCCATCATCCTCATTTAATAATGCCAACTGCCCTTTACTTAATTTCACAGCAGTCAAATTTACATGAGCAAAAACTGACCTAACTCTCCGTCGTGCTTGTGCTCTACTTTCTCCTTTTACTACTGCCGGAATAAATTCTATACCTATTTGTTCGTAAGCTAATTTTTGTAGTTCTGGTAATTCAATATTATGGGTTTCTGCTAAATCATCAATATTAATAGCTGCACCTACTGGTTTTTTTTGTTTGTTATATCTAGGCAACCTACCTGTTTTTGTTAATTCCATTAAACCTTGAATTCCCATCAGTCGATGTTGACCATCTAAGGCAAATACTGCTACTTCTAAACGTAGGTCTAATAATCCTACTTTTCCCTCTGAATCTAGGGGTAAAAAATCAGTAGCAGATTTATTTGCTTTTCCATTTTTATTCCATTCTTCTGCTTTAGGATTATCTACCCAACTAGGGCTAATTACTACTAATACTGCTGGAAATTTATGAGCTTTTCTTGTTGCTAAATATAGAGTTAATGGAGCTTGACGAGACCAATCTAGGGGACGTTGTTGAATTTCATCTATTGTTTCTGCATCCCGAATTATATTGTCTGTTTCTACATCAAATTTTTGTCGAAATAATGGTAGTTGAGAGGCAAAACGTACACGACTATCTAACCATTCTAGAGTGACAGAACCGATGTAAGCTTCCGTTTTTCCCATCATGGTTTTTTGTACTAAAAGTCTGTCATCTTTGCCTATATGTTTGTCTAAAAGGATAGCGATCGCTTCTCTTTCTCGATTATCGTTTTCTAAAATTTCTTTTGCTATTTCTGAGGTGGGTTTATTGGTTTTTTTCATCGCTGATTTTGGGAAATATTTTTAACGATTTTTAAAAAAATATGTATATATAAATTTTTGTTAACAAATGTTTTTAAAAACTATTTGATTGATATGATTGTTAATTGTAAGTTATTTTTATATCATATACAATTTATTATGTCAATATTAACCAATGAAACACAAGGGGTGAATATTAATGTCTTTTTTTACTCTTAAAATAAGGATACTTTGAGATTTTTGACACTGAAAATTGCTTCAAACTCAGCAGTAAGTGCATAAGCAAAATTAATGACATATTTTGTTCCTAAATTCTCAAGCACTTTTTTTAGATATTGAAGTAAGCTGTTCGGTTTCATTCTTTCCTAAAAACTTTTCTATGGGCGATATGAAAGACACGCTCAGTAATTTCAGGAAATTATTTCAAATTTAAAGTTTAAAACTATTTATGACATTTTTAAAGTGAATTGGTATTAATAGATTTTAATATTTAATATCGTGATTGCATTCTTACTTAAAATAGAAATAACATCTATAGAAATGGGTGTCTCTCAATTTTGAATAAAGCCAAAAATTTATTGCTTTAGGGAACAGGGAACAGGGAATATATAGGAAAAAAGTATTTTTGCAAATATGAGATACACCCATATAAATCCAATTTAAGTTGTAATATTTTGGTGATAGTTAAGAATCAGAATATTAAAGGTTTTGCTTGAAAATTAACTGTTATAAAAATTTTTACAACCAATTTAGCATCGCTATAATAAATATAGCAATCAGGTGTCAGATGTGAGAGATTGATTGCTGTATTACTTGATTTATAAGAAAATTTAATATCATTTCTCATAAATCATTCTTGATTACCATAATTTATTTCTCTATGTAAAGAGGAGTGGTGAAAAATTTATTGATTTTTTCAAAGTACAACATTACAGTGACAGGTATTGCTGAGAAACTAATCAAGTTAACTTTGTAATTTTAAAAAGGAGGAATGAGAATAGTTATAGTAAATTTAGTTCTGGA
>NZ_JAAHGK010000867.1:0-3389 GCF_010672505.1 Okeania sp. SIO2B9
AAAATCTACAACTTTCTTATCATATCTAAATATTGTCTCATTTGACTACAATATATGTGTCAAATGAGACAATATTTAGATATGATAAGAAAGTTGTAGATTTTTCATAATCAATATCAATTTTTCACATCCTGGGAGAAAACTAATAGATGCTAACTCTAAAAATAGTCGTTAATATTGTCGTCCTCTTCTTTGTTGCATTATTCATTTTTGGATTCTTGTCCAACGATCCTGCTCGTAACCCTAGTGGTCGAGATATGGAGTAATAAAATCTCTATATTTTTAGAGACTGAGTAAAAACTTGCACCAAGATTTCAGTCAGCCTGGAAGTCCACTAATCTGATTAAGTGTTATATTCCAGGCTAGTTTTTGACATAATTTATAAAATATGATATGTAAAATCAAATTCAGTGAGTAACTTAATAATATATCCAGACCCTAAAGAGTGGAAAAAAGTAATCTCCAGGCCAAGCTAATTAGATTTTTACTCTTGAATTGATAAATCTTCTGTAAAAGTTCTAACTCTTAAGTTTATGATCGACTCCGATCTTTAACCTTTGAGCTTAATGTTTCTATCTGAAATATGTCCTATCCTCTGCCCCCACCACAACTACCTCCAATAGTTGAAACCCTCCCTTCACAAACGGTAACCCAATCTGTTACAAAATTACGACAGCAAGTACCTAGCCCACTGCCAAAATCAAACCAGGGGACTGAGGAAATCATATTGTCTGCAAAAAACACTTTCTCAGGACAAGAATTCAGAGAAACCGTATTATACAAAATTCCTCAAATTAAATCCACCTTTGACCCTGTTAGTCCAGTAAGTCCAATTCATACAACCTCAGCAAGTCTGGGACCACCTGTAGAAATAGATATATCATCAGCAGAAAAAATTTCTACTATCGAAAACCAAATTAATTTAGATAGAAAACTAACATTCTCCTCTACTTCCTTCTCAAATTTCTCCGAATATACAGCCAGAAAACAAGAAGAAGAAACTACTACACAAATAAACTTATATAGCTCAAACAGTAGAGACATTCTAGAACATTTCAGTAAGAATACTGCAAGTACCAAGCAAAAAATAATTACCTCAAAATTTTTCAGTCAACCAGAGCAACTTGAAACACAGACACAAAAACAAACACTTGAAATAGGACAAACAATAGAAGATAGTTCCCCAAAATTGCCCAATCTTCCCCAAGAGCAACAACCTATAGACCAGCCAGATGTCCAAGAATCAAAAGAAGAAGAAACACCCGTTCCCATAGCAGATCCAGAATCTCAAACCCAAGAGTCAGACGAAGAAACAGAAAATAAACAACCTATTACAGTACCCTTGCCAGCAGATGTAGTAGAAGTAACAGCAGAGCGTCAAGAATATGACGACCAACGGCGACTAATTACAGCAGAAGGTAAAGTAATAGTGCGATTTAGTCAAAGACTCGTTAACGCAGACAAAGTACAAATTAACTTAACAACTCGTCAACTCCTGGCTACGGGAAATGCTGTTTTTACTCAAGGGCAACAAGTATTGCTAGGAGAACGCATGGAATACAACTTTACCCTAGACAAAGGAGTAATTGAACAAGCAAGTGGAATTATATTTGTCGGTAACGCCGAAGAAACATCCTCATCATCCCTACCCACCACAGAAGGAGTAGGAGCATTACAAGCAAGAACATTAAGCGATCGCATCAGTGCTACTCAACCACCAACAAATGTCAAAGCAACTGAAGGCACAAAAGTTACATTTGAACCCAAACTAGAAGCACCCGAACAAGCAGGAACAGTTAATAGACTGCGCTTTGAAGCAGACCGTCTCAACTTATTAGGTGCAGGCACCTGGGAAGCCACAAATCTCCGACTCACCAACGATCCGTTCTCACCCCCAGAAGTAGAATTAAGAAGCGAGCGTGCTACACTCAAACCCCTATCACCCTTTCAAGATGAACTAATCACCAAAAAAGCACGGTTAGTATTCGACAATCGCTTTAGTTTACCACTATTTCGCGAACGAACAATTATTGACCGTAACCAAAGAGACCCCCTGCCAATTCAAATTGGTTATGACCAAGATGATAGAGGAGGATTATTTGTTGAAACTACATTTGAACCCCCACTTCAAATACCATTTCAAGTCAGACTAACTCCCCAATATTACTTAGAAAGAGCCTTTTTAGGAGATGAAGGCGACTCCCCCATAGATGATAATGTGTTTGGTCTCAAAGCTTCGGTAAACGGTTCCATAACCCCCACAACTCAACTAGAAGGACGAGCCACATTTCTCACATTTAAAGACTTTCCCGACCTAGAAGAAGACGACTTTCGGGGTAGCGTTCGACTAAGACAGTTATACCAAGGTTACAATTTAACAGGAGAGTATAGTTATCGCGATCGCTTATTCAATGGTAGTTTAGGATTTCAAACAGTTCACAGCAGCGCAGGTGTCGTTCTTACCTCCCCCCTAATACCACTAGGAGAAACTGGTGCCCAACTAAGTTTTCAGACAGGTTATCAAGTTGTCAATGCCAGAACAGACCGTCGGGAATTATTAACAGACCTCCAACCATTTGAACCCTTACCCGATGAAAATGATGAAAATGATGACGACGATGCTAAAGCACGAGCTGACCTTGGTCGTTTCCAGAGCGTAGTCTCTCTGAGATACCCACTAACTATCTGGAGTGGAGAAGCATTGCCAGCGACCCCGACCGAAGGCTTGAGATATACCAGCAAACCAGTAGTTCCATTTGTGCAAATGGTCTTAGGACTGACTGGTGCTACTAGCCTTTATAGTAACGATGAAGACCAATCTTATCTTCGTGGCAGTCTTGGGTTTACTGGTCAGTTTGGACATTTTTCCAGAGACTTTTTTGATTATACTGGATTCAACTTAACTTATAGCCAGACAGGTCTAAGTGGTCAGTCACCTTTTTTCTTTGACCGCGTTGAAGACACGAATGTCCTCTTATTTGGTCTTGTCCAACAGATTTATAAAGGTTTTCGGGTTGGCTATCAAAGTGGAATCAACATAGAAAATGGTGATATTCTCGACGATCGAATCACATTAGAATATAGTCGTCGTACTTATGGAGTCATATTAACTTTTAGTCCCAGACGACAAACTGGTACATTTAGCCTCCGGATCAGTGACTTCAACTGGCAAGGTGGTACAACTCCTTTCTCAGGGGAAGATATTCGGCCCGTAGGTGGCGGTGTGGTTCGTTAACGAAGTCAGAAGTCAGAAGTCAGAAGTCAGAAGTTAAACCACCCCTAACCCCTCCCAGGAGGGGAAGTAGGGGATGCGTGAGCAACTCTCCAAAAATATTTCGCCAGTCAAGGCGGGGTTGCACGACTTAATTATAAGGTTTCTAGTTGCTCCA
>NZ_JAAHGK010000868.1:0-3385 GCF_010672505.1 Okeania sp. SIO2B9
CCAAAGATTTGTCCGTATTCCATCAGATAATACCTATCGTTCATTAAATCTATTGGAGCTTCTAAATTAGGGGCCGGGTTAGGTGGACTATCCTGACTTTTTTGGTCGCTCAGTGCTATAGTTTGCAAATGATATAGTTCATAACAACAGATAGCTACTGCTTGAGCCAGATTTAGTGAACGATAGGTATTATCTGATGGAATACGGACAAATCTTTGGGCATAGTTTAATTCTACATTAGTTAAGCCTCTGTCTTCTCTGCCAAATATTAAGGCTGCTGGATATCCTAATAGCCAAGGTAGGGAATGTCGGGGGTTTTCTAGCTTGGTGGGTAATGAACGGTCTAGGGATGTTGTGGCGATCGCTCTTTGACATCCTTTCAGTGCTTCAGGTAATGTTTGAACTATGGTGGCCGTTTCTAAAATTTCTGGGGCATGAACTGCCATTTTCCTGGCTTCTAGTCCATGGGGGTCGCATTGAGGATTAACTAAGACTAGGTGATGGAAACCCATATTTTTCATAATCCGGGCTACAGAACCAACATTCAGTGGTCCGGCAGGTTCTACTAATACTATTCTTATTTGTGTTGATTGTTGTTTAAGCATTAAGGGAAGAGGGAAGAGGGAAAATCTGGCGTTATCTGAGTTTGACAGCGCAATTCATTATATGTATTTGGTTTTTACTCTGATTTTTTAGTTGAATAAAAAGTCATGTATATGGGCAAACGCAACCCAATATATAATTCTATTCTCAGATTATCACGATTTTTTGTGACATACAACCCCTAATTTTTTGAGCTTCAGAAAATGAAGTTGATGAGTAAATCAAATCCCTTCCATTTGTTCTGTGCTTCTGAAAGCGAGAGAACTCAAAGGCATATTTTCTCAACTCCAGCTTTTTGAAACCTACAAAATCTGTGACAAAAATTGGCGCGTGCGCTCCTCCTTCGGGTTTTGAAAAAATTCTTCTGGGGTCGCCTCCTCTACCAATAACCCATCAGCCATTAATACGATCCGGTCTGCCACCTCCCTGGCAAAACCTACTTCATGAGTCACAACTACCATCGTCATTCCCGAATTTGCCAAATTTCGCATTACATCCAAAACTTCTCGCACCATCTCTGGGTCTAATGCAGAAGTCGGTTCGTCAAACAACATAATTTTTGGTTGCATCGCTAAAGCGCGGGCGATCGCCACCCTTTGCTGCTGACCGCCAGAAAGTTGACCGGGAAATTTTTTTGCCTGTTCCAAAATACCCACTCTTTCCAAAAGTTGCATTGCCACTTCTTCCGCTTTGACTTTTGGCCATCGACGCACCCATATTGGCGCTAAGGTGACATTTTGCAAAACTGTGAGATGGGGAAATAAATTAAACTGCTGAAATACCATTCCCACATCTCGCCTAATTGCCTCAATATTTTTCAAGTCATGGGATAAACTGATGCCATCAATAATAATGCTACCTTTTTGATATTCTTCTAAAGCATTAAAAGTACGGATAAAGGTGGATTTACCTGAGCCACTTGGCCCCATAATTACTACTACTTCTCCACGTTTTACTGTGAGACTTACTCCACGAAGGACATGAAAATTATTGCTGTACCACTTTTGAACATCTCTAGCAACTATTGCTAAATCAGAATTTATTTGTGCTTCAGTTTGTTTGGTTTTTGTTTCTGTCATGGAAGGGAATAGGGAATAGGGAATAGGGAACAGTAGGAAAAATATTTCCCTGTCTAAAGATAATTATCAGTATAAGTCCGCGCCTTATCTGTCTATTTCTATAATACCTGTGACATCCTCCCGACGCTGACCTCTAGGAGGTGCAGTGCGGGCTTCCAACATCGCTGTTAGACATTGCTGCCCTGCGCCACTTGTCTAGACAAAAAGTCCCCGACAGCCCGACTTGACAGCCCATTTCTTGCCCCCAGAGTCCCTGGGTACTAAGTTGCTCATAACCTCGGTTACATATTTCCTGTGCTGAAGCTACGTCTCTATCAGCCTCATATTTGCATTCTGGACAGCTATGCCATCTATTAGAGAGTTCTTTTCTGACTAGACTACGGCAGTTTGGGCAAGTTTGAGAAGTACCTTTGTGGTCTACTTGAGCAACGTATACTCCCCGCTGTTTCCCAACATCAAATAAAATACTCCTAAACTGTCCAAAACCTGCATCAACAGTATGTTTACCCAAGAAACCTTTAGCCATGGTTCTAAAATCTATGTCTTCTACAAAGATAGTCTCAGCCATGTCGCATAATTTATGGGCTAATTTGAGCTGATAGTCTTTGCGTCTGAATGCAATATGATTATGCTGTTTCTCTACTTTAATCCTTGCTTTCTCATAATTAGCAGAACCCTTATTTTTCTTAGACAATCTGCGTTGTAGCACTTTCAGCCGACTATGCTCTGTCTGGAAAAATTTTCGTCCAGGTTCTACGAAACCATCACTGGTCGCTAGGTATTTATCCAGTCCTACATCTACCCCGATGAAATGCCCGTGGGGTAGGGGTTCTGGAATAGAAATATCAGATTGAATAGTAATTACAGCAAACCACCCCATTGCCTTCTTTAGTATCCTGACCTGCTTGACAATAAAATCTTCAGGTATTGGACGATGCAAGTTTATTTGGACTTTTCCTAATTTAGGGAGTTTGAGAAGCCATCCTGTAATCGGATTGACTTTAAATTGAGGAAACAACATAGACTTCATTTGTCCGTACTTTTTGAAGCGAGGAAATCCATAACCTCTGTTCTGGAAAAAGTCCCAAGCATCGTGCAATCTTCGGATAGTTGTCTGCAATACCTGAGAAGGAACAGCAGCTAGTCGCGGAAACTCTTTCTTAGCCTTGGGGAGATTGTTTTGCTGTTGCTGATATCCAGGGAATGGGTAATCAGCACTCATAATATACTCACTGTCCAAACTACACCGGTCTATTGGACATTTTCTCGAGGCAATCCAATCCTTAAGTTCTCGAAGAGCATAGTTATAAGCACTACGAGAAGTTTCGAGCCATTCATTCAATAACTCGACTTGTTTTTGGTCGGGATAAATTCGATAAGTGTAGTTGAGTACGAGCATAGTTTGAACGATACCACAAAGCGCAATTGCTGTAAATGCTGATTTGAAGGGATCGATAGATAACTTTTGACTACTTTTGTTTTTGTTAATGATCGGTATTTAATTTTTTTTCTAACTGCCGACTTCCAATTGACATGGCATAACAAATAATCCAAAAAAGTATGCCGTTAAATAAATAAACTTCTGCATAATCTCCTAAAAATTGTGGTTGAGCTAAGATTGAGCGACTCATGCGTAATAATTCTGATAATCCGACGATTGATAATAAAGTTGTATCCTGAAATAGACTAATAAACTGACCAGA
>NZ_JAAHGK010000869.1:0-3381 GCF_010672505.1 Okeania sp. SIO2B9
TTTCGCGCTTACAATACCGATGCTACCGGACATAATCTGACAAATAATTTTGTCTTACTCTCTCTCTGTAGGCAAGGAATTAGGATATGTATATTGTGATCGCTTTATTCAAAGTAAAAGTAGTACAAATTTCAACTATATTAATTATTCCCAATATGATTTGTTCAATGGCAGTATTTAGTCTTTCATAACTTTTGTTATTTTGAAACTTAGTATTAATGTGCAAAAAATACTATTACTTAATATCAAGCACATTAGTCAAAAAAGTAGTAATTATCTTTTTCTTTTTGGGGTTAATACCTTACCGCCTACAGGGTGTTTATAATTCCTTGGGTTTTGAGTCGCCATTCACTTTTCTCTACTTCTTTTTTCCTTCTTTCTTCTTACTTATTCCTTATTCCTTCTTAAACAAGTCTAAAAATATTATATAATTTGAATGGTAATTTTCAATTTGAACTAAGATTAACAAAGAAAATATACCAATAACTCATAGTCTCAAAATTCGGAGAAAAAAATTGAAAAATCAACAACAAAGTTTACAAACATTAATATTAGCAACTGTTTTATCATTCGTATTGCTAATTGGCTTCAATTCCTTTGTAATTATTAATCCTGGTCAAGCTGGTGTTATTAGTATTTTAGGTAAAGCTAGAGATGGCGCTCTCTTAGAAGGCATTCACTTTAAACCTCCTTTGATTTCTCAAGTTGATATCTATGATGTGACTGTACAAAAGTTTGAAGTTCCAGCCCAAAGTTCTACAAAAGATTTACAACAATTATCAGCAAGTTTTGCAATTAACTTTCGCTTAGACCCCGTGCTGGTAGTAAAAATCAGAAGAGAACAAGGAACTCTACAGAATTTAGTTGCGAAAGTAATTGCACCACAAACTCAAGAATCTTTTAAAATTGCTGCAGCTAGAAGAACTGTTGAAGAAGCTATTACTAAAAGAGTAGAATTGAAAGCAGACTTTGATAATGCTTTAGGTTCTCGTTTAGATAAATATGGCATTATTGTGTTAGATACTAGCGTAATTGATTTAACATTTTCTCCTGAATTTGCTAGAGCAGTTGAAGAGAAGCAAATTGCCGAACAAAAAGCACAACGAGCAGTATATGTTGCTGAAGAAGCAGAACAAGAAGCTCAGGCAGATATTAACCGTGCAAAGGGTAAAGCAGAAGCTCAAAAACTATTAGCTGAAACACTAAAAGCACAAGGTGGTGAGTTGGTTTTACAAAAAGAAGCGATCGAAGCTTGGAAAGCAGGTGGTTCTCAGATGCCTAAAGTTTTAATTCTGGGAAATGACAAATCTCAAACAGCTCCTTTTATTTTCAATCTTGATAATTTGGATGAAAATAAATAGCAGGGAATAGGGAACAGGGAATAGGGAACAGGGAAAAACATTGGCGTTGCTGAGTGGTAATGATTTTTAGATTAAGTCTCAACGCTAAACATCAGTTTTTCAATTTTACCTTCAGCTACTTAACATTACATTTGAGCAATGCCAAAATATTTCCCTGTCTGAGGTTCATGATCGGCATAAGTCCTAAGTAACTTGTTCCTTGCTATAAATTAAAAAATTAAAGTATAGGAGGATATTTTTTTCAAGAAATCTCTTAGTTAACTGTTTCTAATTCTGACGCACGCAGACGAAATTATACACCATTTGTAGGAGTTAACGGCCGTTAACCCTATATTTGGTGGTTATGTGTAATACCAATTTGAAAAAAGAATGTTACGAATAGTAAGAGCAATAAAAAGACAAATGCAGGAGATATTCCTTTGACTAAAAAGGTAATTTACGCCCTAAAAAATGGTATTAAAGCTATTCCCATACGACTCCTGACTCCTAAGAAATACCCTAGATATTTGTAGCAAACATTTATCAATTTGGTATAAGTCCTGACTACTTTAAAAGTTCTGCAAATAACAACTATTCAACTAAAATTTGAGCATCAGATGAAGTTTCTTCTGCTGGAGTTGGTGAAGCTGTTGCCTCTGTTTCTGGAATCACAATTTGCTTTTTAGGCTTTTTAGAAGGTTTATCAAGCTCTTCAAGTGGAGTTGATATGGGGAATGATTTTTTGCTCTCCTTCTTAGAAGGTTTATTGAGTTGTAGACCAGAAGGTGACTCGGTTGCTTCCGGTTCTTGTATGGGTGCGGGTAACTCAGTTGCTTCTGGTTCAGAGCTAGGAATAACTTTAGGTATAGGGTTAACTAAATTAATGTCTAGCTTGTAGTCAGTACCAGGTAAACCAGGTAAGGGAGCGAGAGTTATTTTGTAGTCGCCATCATTAGGTAGAGTTCCTTTCCAGATAGATACTTTCTCAGAAATTCCATCTACTGGTTCACCGTCTATTGCTACTAAACTCATTAATACTCCTTCTCCTGTAACTAATAAATTCAAATTTTGCCCAAGACTCCCAGAAATTATATAGTCAATACTTTCATTCCCTCTCAAGCGACCTTCAATAGATATCGGTTCTCCTGGGGATATATTCAAACGTTCTTCTGAAGTAATTGATGGAGATGGAATTATCACAGGAGCAGGAGTCTCCGGAATAGGAGTAGCATTCGGTAGTATTGTGATAGGTATTTCTGGTGTTCCAGATGGTACAGGAACAACAGGTAATGGTGATGGCAAAGTAGGTGATAGTGTTGATGTAGTTGTTGGAGATGGGGATGAAGTGGGTATTGGCGATGATGGAGGAGGGGCGAGGGTCGGTACTGGTATAGGATTCATTTTCGTTGGTTGCTGAAGTTGAGCTTCTTGTTGTCTGCGCTTGAGGAAAAAATTAACTGCACTCCAAGATACGACGCCAGATAAAACAACTAATACTGCTACTAATGCAGTTGCAACCCACTGGTGATTATCAAAAAAGCTATGGTTGCTATTGGGGTTAAGGTTTTGATTTGGAGTTGCTCCTATTGTTGGTTGTTGAGAAGATGAAGGATTATTTTGTTCTTGATTTATGGTAGGTAATTGCTGAGATTTGATATGGGGTAATCTTTCCAAAGCTTGATCTACCTCAGTAACAGACTGATAGCGATCGCCCGGTTGATGACTTAACATTCTATTGATGACCTCAGCTAACCCTAGACTAACTGCTACCCACCGTTGCCAATTCCAAGTTAATGTGGTTTGGTCGATTAATTGTTGGGGTTCTTTTCCCGTCAATAGTACAACTACTGTAACTGCCAAAGCATACAGATCGCTATTTGCTGTTGCTCTTCCCAGTTGAATTTGTTCCCAGGGAGCGTAGCCAAATTTTCCTACATTTGTCAAGGGTGCTGCTAAGTGGGAAGATTGAACTTTTGTTGCGAGTTCTTTAACTACTCCGAAGTCTATCAATACTGGCATTCGATCGCTTTCTCGCCTAATG
>NZ_JAAHGK010000087.1:0-10480 GCF_010672505.1 Okeania sp. SIO2B9
TGACACTGCCGGATTTAGTCGTCGCAACTTGGATAACAAATGCAAATCCTGATAGAGTCGAGTAGAACAATCCCACTTTTCCATCATCGGGCGATTGTAAGGTTCTTCTCCACCATTAGTATCGTTGTGGAGATACTGTTCCGTGCCGTAAGTAATGCAGGGAATTCCACGACAGGTCATAATCAGAAGCGTCGCTAGTCGTAATATATCTGGGTCGGGATTAATACTTTGAAATCGGGGTATATCGTGGTTGTCAATGAAGGTAATTAATTCTGTTGCCCTATTATAGTAATAATCTGCCTCAAAGACATTGTGAATCAAGTTAAATCCCTCCGGTGCTTTTTCAGCTAAGGCCGAGCGAATTGCTCCACACAAACAATAATCCAGAATCGACATTCCCGATTTATTAGTTAAGTTAGCCGACTTGCCATCCCAAGGGTGACATGGTATGCCAACTTCTCCAAAAACGAACAGAGAGGGTTTATGGGCCTGCATATCCCCAACAAATTCCTGCCAAAACCAGAGTGGCATATGTTTGACAGTATCAATTCGTAAAGCATCCACGCCCTTATCTAGCCATTCCTTAATTGCCGATTTAATATAACGGCGAAAGTCTGGGTTTTCTTCATTAAATGTTGCTAACCCTGAGATTTCACAGTAAAGTTGCTGCCATTCGTCATGCCAATCTGTAATTGTTTCGTTGTGATGATACCAATTATTGACATCGTTATGAAAGTCTGCTATTTTCACTCCATCATCGTAGAGTTCACCTTTGCAATCGTTAATATCAGGACTACTGTGGTTACAGACAATATCTAGGATTAGTTTCATGCTTCGAGAGTGCATTTCAGCAATCAAGCGATCGAATACTGTATAGTTGTTCAGAGTAGTCGATTCGCCCTTGTTAAGAAAACGCGGATTAAGTCGCTTAAAATCCCGTGGCCAATAGCCATGCAGGGCTGTCATATCACACCACATTCCTTCTACCTGTTCAAATAGGGGGGAAATCCAGATGGCTGTAATTCCCATTCCTTCCAAGTAATCGAGTTTATCAATAATCCCTTGTAAATCTCCGCCCCAATATTTGCACCAATGCTCTTGAGTCGGGTCGTAATATTCTGGGTTAAGTGCTTCATGTTTAGTTAGGTCACCTTCATAAAAGCGGTCTACTAATATAAAGTAAATAGTTTCTTGGCGAAACTCGATGGAAGGACTAAAAAAAGTCTCTATTTTGTCTTCGCAAACTGTTTGACCGTTTGAAGCAGCCAAACTATTTGTTTTGGACTTAAACTCAACACTGTAGATCATTAGCAACTTCTAGGGTTTTTTTTGGGCACATTTGATCTTTTCAGTGGTCATGCAAAATTAATTACATATCTATAACAAACTGAATTATTTGTCTTCTCAAGAATTTGACATCCTCCCCGGCCTAAAGGCACGCAGATTTTATCTTAGTCTAGTACAGCTATCACAGGCAAGATGTTTGTGCTACAAAGGTCTATATTTCCTATTTAGAAAGTAGCATCAAGGGAATTATCTCATTATTGATGGCTTGCTGATTAAAGATCAAAGCATTGAAATATAAAGGTTGTAGCATTTTAGGGACAATTTTTCCGACTATCTTCTCTATAATTCCAATTTCTCCTGACTTCTGACTTCTGACTCCTGACTCCTAACCTCTTTTAATTTTAGTTTTCTCCAAAAATCTCATCTTCCCTTCAATCCAAAATCAAAAACATAAAATCAATAATCAGGTACATCCCCTAAATAAATTTATCCTCAGAATAGCCCAGAGTCGCTTTTAAGGCTTTTATGTTATAATTTAGTAGAACTTTATCATTTTTTGACAAAAGTTGCGATTAAAGCCATTATTAGGAGGGATATTGCTATGGCCAGCAGCGATTATGGCGCTGAACAAATACAAGTTCTCGAAGGTCTCGAAGCGGTACGCAAGCGACCAGGAATGTACATCGGTACCACAGGGCCTCGTGGACTACATCATCTAATCTACGAAGTTGTCGATAACTCTATCGATGAGGCGCTAGCTGGTTATTGCACCCACATCGAAGTCGATCTGAATGAAGATGGTTCTGTTAAAGTTACAGATGATGGCCGGGGAATTCCGGTGGATACCCATTCTAAAACAGGTAAGTCAGCTTTAGAGACAGTTATGACTGTCCTCCACGCTGGAGGTAAATTTGGTGGTGGTGGTTATAAAGTTTCTGGGGGATTACACGGAGTGGGGGTTTCTGTGGTCAATGCTCTGTCAGAGTGGGTAGAGGTAACGGTTTGGCGTGATAAAAAGACACATATCCAAGGTTATGAGCGTGGCAAACCTACTGGTAACCTGAAATCTAAGTCTAATAAAGAAAAGCGCACGGGTACATCAGTACACTTTCTCCCGGATGAACAAATTTTTACTACAGGTATAGAGTTTGACTACAATACTATTGTTGGTCGTCTGCGAGAACTAGCATATTTGAATGCAGGTGTCAAGATTACGATCACAGATCACCGCCTAGAATTAATCAAAAGTGATGAACCACGAGTTGAATCTTATTGTTATGAGGGTGGTATCAAGGAATATGTTGTCTACATGAACCGGGAAAAGCAACCTTTGCATGAAGAGGTGATTTTTGTACAAGGGGAAAAGAATGATGTACAAGTAGAAGTTGCTTTGCAATGGTGTGTGGATGCTTTTAGTGATAATGTTCTTGGTTTTGCCAATAATATTCGGACTATTGATGGCGGTACTCATTTGGAAGGGTTAAAAACTGTTTTAACCAGAACTATGAATGGTATTGCTCGTAAGCGAAATAAACTCAAAGAAAGTGATTCTAATTTGGGTGGTGAAAATGTCCGGGAAGGTTTAACGGCAGTTATTTCTGTAAAGGTTCCCGAACCAGAATTTGAAGGTCAAACAAAGACTAAGTTAGGCAATACTGAAGTTAGAGGTATTGTTGACTCTTTGGTAGGAGAAGTTTTAACTGAATATTTAGACTTTAATCCTCAAATTGCTGATGCAGTTTTAGAGAAGGCTATTCAAGCTTTTAAAGCAGCAGAAGCAGCTCGTCGAGCGAGGGATTTAGTTAGGAGAAAATCAGTTTTAGAATCTTCTCCATTACCAGGAAAACTAGCCGATTGCAGTACGAAAAACCCTGAAGAATCCGAGATATACCTGGTCGAAGGAGACAGTGCCGGGGGCTGTTGGCTAAAAAATCAACAAATTGCTTTAGCTGATGGACGTAATCTCAGCTTTGGAGAAATAGTAGCTGAACAAGCTGAGGGTAAAGAACATTTTTGTTACACAATTAATGAGAAGGGATATGTGGCAATTGAAAGGATAATTAATGCGAGAATGACGAAGCAAAATGCCAGAGTTATTAAGATAATTTTGGATAATGATGAAACTCTAATTTGTACTCCAGACCATCCTTTTATGCTCAGAGATGGTAGTTATAAACCAGCAGCTTTATTAACACCAAATGATGCTTTGATGCCTCTGTATCGAAAGTTATCTCAAAAGACAAAAACTGGTCAGGGATTAGATGGTTATGAAATGGTTTGGAACCATAAAAAAGAAAAGTGGATTTATACTCATTTATTGGCAGATTTTTATAACTTGAATGCAGGAGTATATAAGTCAGGAGATGGCAACCATCGTCATCATGTTGATTTTAATAAACTGAATAATAATCCTACCAATATTCAGCGACTTCCAGCAGAGGATCACTTGGCATTACACAGGGAACATCTTGAATTCACTTTACATCGTCCTGATGTTAAGGAAAAAAGTCGTCAAGCTCATACAACTGATGAATTTCGGGCGAAGATGAAGGAACGAATGCAGGAACCTGAGACGCGAGAAATTTTATCACAACAAGCTAAAGCACAGTGGGAAGTTGATGAGTATAAAGCTTTTATGGTTCAGAAATGGCGGGAGTTTTATGATAGCAATGAAGAGTATCGTGAACAAAATCGCGAACAGTTAATGAAAGCACAGCAGGAATATTGGAGTAAAGCTGAGAACTGTGAAGCTCGAGCAGAACAAGTGCGGGATTATTTTGCTAATAACCCAGAAGCACGGGAAGCAGCTTCTGAAGTAGCAAAACAGCAATGGCAAGATGAAGATTTGTTGGAGTGGCGACGGCAAAAAACTAAGGAACAGTGGACTCCTGAATTTCGTGCCAAGCGTCGCGAGGCGTTAAATCAAACTTACTATCGCAAGACTCTTGAGGCGTTGCATAAGGTTTACCAGAGTTCTCGTTTCATAGATTTGGAATTGTATGATATTTATCGTCGTCGCGAGAAGGATAAGTCGATGTTGAAGTTTGAGACTTTCTGCGACCGCTATTTTGGAGGAGACGAATTTTTAGCGCGGGATGCTATTCGTAATTATAATCATCGGGTTGTTTCTATTGAACCTCTGGAAGAGCGACGGGATGTTTACGACATTGAAGTTCCTAATACTCATAACTTTGCTTTAGCTAGTGGAGTTTTTGTGCATAATAGTGCCAAACAAGGTCGCGATCGCCGTTTCCAAGCCATATTACCGTTGCGGGGTAAAATTATCAACATTGAAAAAACGGATGATGCTAGGATCTACAAAAATAATGAAATTCAATCAATGATTACAGCTTTAGGTTTGGGTATCAAAGGTGATGAGTTTGATGTGAGTCAACTACGCTATCATAAAGTAATTATTATGACTGACGCAGATGTTGATGGTGCCCACATCCGCACGTTGTTGTTAACATTTTTCTACCGATATAAACGAGCGTTGGTAGACCAGGGTTATGTATATATTGCTTGCCCTCCTTTATATAAAGTAGAGCGGGGTAGGAATCATTACTATTGTTATAGCGATCGCGAACTCAACCAACTCGTTCAAAATGAGTTTCCTGCTAATGCTAACTATACTATCCAACGGTTTAAAGGTCTCGGTGAAATGATGCCAGGACAACTTTGGGATACGACAATGAATCCAGAAACTCGGACTTTGAAGCAAGTAGAAATTGAAGATGCTGCGGAGGCGGATCGGATATTTACAGTATTGATGGGCGATCGGGTTGCTCCCCGGCGTGAGTTTATTGAAACTTATGGACCAAAATTGAATATTACTGACCTGGATATTTAGTAAAAAATAGGGATGACAAAGGTTCTTTTTGAGCAATTCTCGTAGAGACGTTTCATAGAAATGTCTCTACATTTTTTTTCACATTTATGTCTTGAAGAAAGCAGAAGGCAGAAGGCAGAAGGCAGAGGTCAGAAGGTCTAATACCATTTTGAAAAAAAAATGTTACGAATAATAAGTGTGATTAAAAGACAAGTGCAGGAAATGTCCCTTTGACAGAAAAGAGAATTTATGACCTAAAAACTGGTATTGAAACCATTCCCGTGTGACTTAGTCCTCCTGAGTTCCCCTCCTGAGAGGGGTTAGGGGTGGGTTGATTTCTCAGAAATACCCTAGCTATTTGTAGCAAACATTTATCAATTTGGTATAATTGCTCATGGATAGTCTTCTACACGCCATTGAGTGTCTTATCATCCCATACAATTTTCAACACCCCCGTTGACGGTGGGGTATTAAACCCACAAAAGAAGAGATAATAATATCAACTGATACTATGAAATCTCTACTTTATTCTGCTGCTTCACCCTCCGACTCTGTAGATGACGCTCCCACAGGAGCCATTACACGCGCTAACACTAGGTCTGCTTCTCCTGCCGCTTCTACTCCTTCTGGTAAAGTAATTTGATTTAGCTGAAGAGACTCTCCTAACTTAAGACCTGAGATATCTATATCCAATGTTTCAGGAATTTTATCTGGTTTACATCTGATTGCTAATTCTGTAACAACCTGGTCTAAAATTCCACCATCTACCTTAACTCCTACTGGATCGCCAACAAAATGTATAGGTACTTCTACATCTAAACTTCCATGAGCAGCTACGGAGAAAAAACTTAGGTGAAGAATTAAAGGTTTATAGGGATGAGATTGAACTTCCCGAAGAATAGTTTTGCCACTCCAAGAAATATCAGGAACTTGAAGATCGATAATAGTATTGTTAATAGAGGTATCTTTTAACAACTTTTGTGCTTTTTTAACTTCAATTGTTAATGGAACTGATTCTGTACCTTGATGACCATATAATACTGCAGGAATTAATCCTTCTCGTCTTAGAGCTTTGGTTTTGCTACCTTCAGGTCTTTTTTGACATTCTACTGTAACTTCCATCTTGACTTTTTTCGCTTAGTTTGCTTACTAATTATACCAAAGTTTTGGATACATGACATTGACAATTAATATAATGTTTGTTTAATAGACATAGGCGTGAAAAAGATATAGACTTTTTGCACATAGCAGGCAACAGGCAACAGCTCCGGAAAGCAACAGGGAATAGATTTGTAGGAAAAAGGTACGAAAAATGATTTAGGGAACTGACTTTTACAACTCTAGCTGATATTAAATAAAGGGTAAGTTTATTTTCACCAGATGTCTAATAGCTATTTGGAAAAAACATTCTTCTCACTTCAACAACAAATTTATCTATTTTCCCTACTCCCTTATTTATCAGTATTCAATCGGACTGATAATCTAAAACCTGAACAGATAATTACATTTATAGTCATTTAACTTTAGATTGAAACAAAGATTTCTTGCTATTAGGGAGTTTCAGACGAAAAAACGTCTCATTTTTAAGTTAAACTACTATAATTACATTTTTGAGGCAAGGAAGAAGAAATAAACGGCAATAACGAAAAGCGCTGTAAAAGAACTTTTAGACATTCTAGTTTTACAGCTTATCATAATAAAAAATCTCTTAGGATCGAGGAATCAGATTTTCAATTTTTTATATATTTCTGGATTTTTTACCAAACTTCGGTAGTGGTGCATTGTAATGGTATAACCAGTAGGAGGATCTTGCTCCCGTTCTAAGTTTTGCTTGCCTCAAGGTACCATTACGGCGACAGGATTACCAAATCTTTTATTGTAGAAGGCAGAAGTAAAAATCTTACCTGGTCTAAGTTTTAGATTCTTTAGCTGTCCTAACCTTTGCTTCAACTGCGATAAAATATCTTTGAAGAAGGCAGAAGGCAGAAGGGAAAATTGCTTATTGATTCAAACCCCAAGCCATTTTAAGCACAGTTTAGACAGTGGGGTATTAAACCCGCCACAGAAAAGATAATTATGCTTTTGGCAGAAGTTAGTATCCAGAGGAATAACAGAAATAGAAGAGGTATTAAAAAAACGGCATTGCATCACTAAGGGATGATTTTGATATTTGCCCAAAAATTTGCCATTATTGATCAAAAGTTTGAGTTTCAGCAAATTTAATCATCATCCCGCAACTATGCAACCCCAAAAAAACGGAATAAATTAATATTTAACTTTTACTTTTGCCAGCAGTTTATTATTTGAGTAGGTCAGTAAAGTCAAATAAAAAATAATTTTTGAGAAAAAATGGGAGTTAAACAATTTTTTTCTCCTTCCTTAAACTCTAAATTATTAGTTTGAGATTTCTTTATACCCATCCACATTAAAAACAATTATCATTTATCATTTATAGCCAAATCACATCAAAATCAAATTTGATCGATTAAGAAATAATCGTAGTACCATGGGAACCTAGGAGTGCTCGCTTTGGCCCGTGAATTGGGTCTTCAACTACAATAGTCTGATCACGACTAGCTCCTAAAGACACAATGGCAATAGGTACATTCATTAGCTCTGCCAAAAACCGTAAATAATCCAAAGCTTGCTTGGGTAAATCTTCAAGACTTCTACAATCTATAGTTGGCTTTTGCCAACCAGGTAAAGTTTCATAAATAGGTTCACATTTAGCTAGCTGCAAAGAACTACTGGGAAAATCTTCACAACGCTCACCCTCCATGTCATAAGCTACACATACTTTAATCTCTGGCAACTCATCCAATACATCCAATTTAGTAATTGCCATACAATCCATACCATTAATTCGGACTGCATAACGTCCAATTACCCCATCAAACCATCCACACCGACGTTCACGACCAGTTGTTGTCCCAAATTCTGCACCGCGATCGCGTAGCAATGTCCCTATATCATCTTTAGCTTCCGTGGGAAATGGTCCTTCTCCCACCCTAGTAGTATAGGCCTTCGCCACCCCAATTACTCGGTCAATCATTGTTGGCCCTACTCCCGTACCCACACAAGCACCTCCTGCCACTGGATTTGAGGAAGTAACATAAGGATAAGTACCATGGTCTAAATCCAAGAGAGTACCTTGTGCCCCTTCAAATAAAATATTGCGTCTGTGTTGAATTGCATTGTAGATTTTTAAAGACGCGTCTATAACATTAGGTCTGAGACGCTCTGCATACTCTAGATATTCTTTTACTACCTCATCTGGGTCTAAAGGAGATAGATTATAAAGCTTTTCTAAAATTACATTCTTATAGTTAACTGTCCAATTTATCTGTTCTTTTAATCTATCTGGACTCATCAAATCAATCATCCGAATCCCAGTACGCTCAGACTTATCAGCATAAGTTGGACCAATACCTCTTCCTGTAGTTCCTATTTTTTGACTGCCTCTACGTTCCTCCGATGCCCGGTCTATTAGTCTATGGTAAGGCATTGTCACATGAGCAGCTTGAGAAATCATCAAATTTGATGTGGAAATTCCTAAAGCTTCAACCTGGTCTAATTCTTCAATCAGAACCTTGGGATCGATCACTGTTCCAGAACCAATTATACACTCAGTATCAGGATAAAGAATACCCGAAGGAATTAAGTGTAGTTTAAATGTTTGACCATCAACAACAACAGTATGGCCAGCATTTACTCCCCCCTGGTAACGCACTACCACATCTGCTGACTTGCTCAACAAATCAGTAATTTTTCCTTTTCCTTCATCGCCCCACTGGGCACCTATCACTATTACGTTAGCCAAGGGTCTCCTCTACGGATAGTTAACACAATTTTTTATTATTGCATCAACTAAAAATTATGTCAATTTATTTTTGTTAATTTTTGTTACAATAAGCTAAGGTCGTATGCCTCAAATTCTTGCTGTCATTTAGGGTTCAAATAGCAGGAGTCAGGTAGGGGAGTCGTCGGATTAGCGACGTACAGGATAAATGGGGATTATAAACGAGGTTAGGAAGAAGAATTGTCTGAGATTTTTCAGCTTAGGTCTGCTCAAAATATTAGCTTTTCACTCCTAAGAGCTAGCACTTTAATTTCTGTGAAAAAAGGTTTTTACCTTTAACACTATCTCTCAAATGCTTTTATGCTTAACCAGCAAGCTCTAATTATCAATTGGTAAAGAGGCAAAAATCAGACTATTTGATTTTGTGTTGAAATACTGTTTCGATTCTTTAATCCTAACTAGGTGACTACTGATTTTTTAATCCTAGAAAATACTATTGTTGTCTTAGATAAAATATGGAATTATAGCAACTCCCAAGAAGCGTGAGGTACAAAATTCGTAATTTTTAGTAGGGGCGTTAACGATAGTTATTGGCAAGCTAATGGCCGTTCTACCTGTACAGAAGTAGCGGGTGTGGCACCATGGGGTGCGATAGCTTGAGCTACTCTGATGGTATAACCCTCAGTATTTAGATAACTAACATTTCATTTGTGCAAAACTTATTTAGGACAGCTATATATTACTGAAACTAGGATTACTTATTAATACTTATACTTACAAGGATGAATTAGATTTTTATGGCTTTACACGCAGAATTACATAGACATTTAGGAGGTTCCGTAGTTCCTAGAGTTTTATGGCGATATTTCCAACGCCAAAATGAGGAGCTAGCAAACCGTTTTCCCGAATATCAACAATTTGAAGAATTTTATACCAAACCAAGGAACACATTAGATGAATATTTAGAACTACATACGTTAGTAGAACACGTTCAAACTATTGAGACATTGCCTTACTTTATTTATCGCTTAATTCGAGGTGCTTATACATTTGAAAATTTAGCTTATTTAGAGTTACGTTATACACCTTACTTGAGAACTCCAGACCATTTATCTCAGTCTGAACGTATAGATTTAATGTCAGAAATAGTTACAACTGTGGGTAAGGCAAGTCAACAAAATGAATACCCGATTGTTACTAGCCAAATTTTATGTATGCACAGTAGGTTACCCTCTGAAGTTAATCAAGCAATTGTAGATTTAGCAGTGCAAATGCCAGAATATGTATGTGCTATAGATTTAGCTGGTGGAGATAATCATTATGGCGAACGTATAGATGAGTTTATTAAACTATATAAATATGCGCGCTCCCAGGGGGTAAAAACTACTGGACATATTTATGAAACTCCCAACGGTTGTCATCCAGAATTACTACCTTATTTAATGCGAATTGGTCATGGAATTCAAATTCCTTTAAAACATCCAGAACTATTAAAAGAAGTAGTTGGACAAACTTCTAAACATTGCCCTTTGTTAGCTACTTCTTTTAATAGTTCTGGATGTTTT
>NZ_JAAHGK010000870.1:0-3378 GCF_010672505.1 Okeania sp. SIO2B9
TTTACAGTTTTGTAACATTCTTTAATCTAATTGGTATTAGGGACTTGAGTTCGGATTCGGAAACTGAGAGAATGTTATTTTTTGTTTTTAACTTTTTGAGTGTGCAACAGTCTATTTTCCTTCTGTTGTTTCAATGTCATTAACATTGTTTTGACTAGCAGCAATAATCAAAGAACTTACTCCAACAAAAGCTATTATTCCCACCAAGGTAGCGATTGATAAATTTTTGATTAAAGGAGATAATTCGGAGGTATTAGGTACTCCTGAATCTTGTTCTGGTAAACGATCGGAATTGGATAGCATATTTTAACTCTAGATTTTAGTTTTGCCTAATTAGAATAAGATTATATCAAGTTGGTAATTAGTTATAGCAATCTTATTTGAGTTGTGAGATATTGTAGATTTTTAGGGAACAGGGAACAGGGAACAGGGAACAGGGAATGGGAAACACAGAAGCAATAAAATTCTCACATCTGATATCAAATCCGTTTAATTGGACATAAAAAAATTCTTCAATCGTCATAACTACGCTCATCTTTGTGATTCTCTCTCCTCCTGACTCGGTCTTTCTGACTCCTGACTCCTCCTTATATCATGTCCGGTAGCATCGGTATTGTATAGCAAAGGTAGGCAACAGGCAACAGGCAACAGGCAACAGGCAACAGGCAACAAGCAGGAAGGCAATTGAGCAAGAAAAAAACTTAAATTTCCTGTAGATATCCACGCTAACTTTTACACAAACGATACCAACGGACATGATATTATATCATGTGCCACCTCCGGGGGAGCTACGAATTGCGGACGGGTCAGTTATAAATAAAATTTAAAGACTGACAGTACCGACAGTACCAAAGAAATACTGAAATTATCTTTACTTTCCTCCAATATTTCCTCTTTTCCTCCTGACTCCTCACAACAGTTATTTATAAGTATTCAACCGTTAGCGTAGCTCCCCCGGAGGGGGAACATGATATTACTTAACTAATCTATAACTGTTTAACCGGATTTGATATGATTTCTGATTGCTATACATAGCAGTCGAAGGAAAGGGTACGGACAGATCAAAAGCTTAAAACTCAGACAATGCCAGATTACTCCTTCTTTCTTCTGCTATAAAAAAATCGGCATTGCTGAGGGGCGGTATGAATATAAGTGGGGTGGGTATCCTGCCGAGGAGTGAAAATATCAGGAACGGGAAAATATCAGGAACGGGAAAATATCAGGAACAGGCAAGATGCCCATTCTACAAAACTATTAAAATCCCAAGCGCATTTATGCAACGCCAAAAAACCATATCTTCCTCTCCTAGAAAAATTGAGCTACTATAGCACTACGGATTTAGGTTAGGACACTACTAAACCCTAAAACTTAGTCCGAGATTACTTTTGTACGGGTGAACGGCCTAAAGCTTGCGCATAACTATCGTTAACGCCCCTACTGACTTTTGACTTCTAACTTGCGCGTAGCGCTATATCGCCACTTTCGCTATCCCCTATTCCGTAGTTTTGAGAGTAATGGGTAAAGAGATAGAAACTGCAGTACCTTGATTTTTTCCAGCACTTTCTAGAGTAATATTACCTCCCATCAATTCCATCAAACTACGAGAAATTGATAATCCCAAACCACAACCACTATATGCACGAGTAGTCGAACCATCTACCATTGCAAAAGATTGAAATAGTTTATACTGTTCGCTTGGTTCTACCCCAATTCCTGTATCTTTAATAGTTACTACAACAATGGGTACTTGATCTATATCATAAGTATTAATACTTGGTTTAATCTGAACATCAATAGTAATACTACCAGTTTCAGTAAATTTAATTGCATTATCAAGAATATTTAAGAATACTTGCTTTAGCTTTTTGGGGTCAGCTTCTACAAATATGGATTTAGAGAGATTAGATTTATAGAGTTGCAGATTTTTTTGTTGAATTATAGATTGCTGAGAATCAATTATTTCATTTAAACAATCATACAAATTTACTAAATTTTTATTGACCGGAAGTTTGCCTTCCTTAATTTGCACCAAATCTAAAAGTTCATTAATTAAATTCAGTAAATGAATAGCAGATTTATCAGCTTGATGTAATAATTCAGTTTCTTCTTCTTGGCTATCACAAAAGCCATCAAGGATTAATTTTATAGAACAAATAATACTATTAAGTGGAGTCCTCAGTTCATGGGAAATATTTTTCATAAATTCATCCTTGAACTGGTCTGCCTCTTGTAAAGCTGTATTTTTGTTCTCTAATTCAACAAATGATTTTTTTAACTGTTCCGTCATTTGATTAAATCCTTGAGCTAATATTGCTAGTTCTTCAATGGGGACTTCTTTTACTCTTTGTTCCCATTTTCCAATAGATATAGAAGTTGCTGCTTGCTTTAAATTTTTGACTGGTTTAATAATCAATTCACAACTGAATAAACCAAAAATAATTGCTATTATTAATGCGATGAAACATAGAGCAATAGTAATTCGAGTATTGCCATGAATACGTTCTGTAAAATCTGCTTCGGGAATTACTACCAAAATCAACCAATCTAAACCATATTGATCGTTAAAAGGTACGACTTGTAAAAATTGTTGTTGACCATCAATATCAAAGTTAAGTAATAAATTACTTTGGATTTGATTGAGATCCTCAAACCTGTCTTTCAGGTGTTTACTTGCAGAATTAACTAAAAGATCGTTACTGTTGGAAGCATCTATTAATTTTAAATCCCCATTGTCTTGAATAAAAGGTTCAGAAGTGGCGGAACTAGCGATTAATTGTCCATAACGATTTAAAATGAAAGCTTCCCCAGATTTACTAATCTTCAACCGTTTGAGAAAGTCATGCAGTTCAGAGAAGGTGAGAGTAGCAGTGACCAAGGCGATCGCATTATCATCATTATCAATTACTGGTTGAGTCGCCATAATTTCTACTCTTTGATCAATGAGCGATCTAAACATCTCACCCCAACCTGCTTTACCTGTAGCGATACCATCTTGATACCATGGTCGTATATGGGGGTCGTACTCCGGAACTACTTTTGTGAGATTAGTCCGCACCCCTTGAGCGTTGGTAGCATATTCCTGAAGTTCTCCTTTTGTCGATTCGTCTGTAATGATGATATTAAATCTATTATTATCTTGGCGACTGACTGCGATCATTGTTCCTGATGTAGATGTAATACCAATGACACCAATGGAATCAAAAGACTGAATTTGTTGCCATAAATGACGCTCCACATCATTAATTTCTTGAATATTAAGTTGATTAAGACGAATAGCATTTACATTTAGTTGATTAACCAAATGGGGAGTCTCTAAAAAAATATTCAGTTTCTGCTGAATACGAGCTGTAATTTCGTTTTGTAACTGATTAGCTAGGA
>NZ_JAAHGK010000871.1:0-3373 GCF_010672505.1 Okeania sp. SIO2B9
TGTCTTTTTTGCCTGGCACTGGTAGAGGTGCGGTAGATTATTTTGCCAGAGTTGTTGATAGTAACTACCTCAAAAATAAATACTTCTCCTTTTAAGCTAGCCATAGAATTGAACTGGTGAAAATATTACATAATACCGTGCCAAATTCTACTATCAAAACTAGGTTAGGTAGGGTAAGTAAATTTTTACCTACCCTACCAAAACTAAGTAGAGCAGACTAAAAAAAAGACACTGTATATTTAATCAAAAAACTCCTAAAGCCATTTAATATAAACTTTTGAGCTAATTTACAATTTGATAAATAGCGCCCAAAATTTACCATTTTCTACTTAATAGTTAAATAGCTATTAATTACTGCTGAAACTGACGAGTACCGAAAAGATTTTCCCTGGCTTTTTCATCAAACTTCTTTGTCCGACTCTCACTTAAAACTGCTAAACCACGACTTACTGTAGGTCGCTGACTAATAGTTTCAAACCATCGCTTTAAATGAGGAAAGTCTGATAAATTTTGCCCTTGCTTTTCGTGGGGTACTATCCAAGGATATATTGCCATATCAGCAATAGAATAATCTCCCGCCACATATTCTACTTGAGATAATTGTTGATTTAATACCCCATATAAACGTGATGCTTCATTGGTGTATCTTTCAATTGCATAGGGAATTTTTTCGGGTGCATATTGACGAAAATGATCAGCTTGCCCTAACATTGGGCCAAGACCTCCCATTTGAAACATTAGCCACTGAATTACTGTGTAGCGATCGCTTGGGTTATCGGGAATAAAGCGACTTGTTTTTTCAGCTAAATAGAGCAAAATAGCTCCTGACTCGAAGATAGAAATAGGGTTGCCATTGGGTCCATTAGGGTCAACAATGGCTGGCATTTTATTGTTAGGGCTAATTTTCAAATATTCTGGCTGAAATTGGTCTCCGGCGGTAATATTAACTGGAATTAAGTTATAAGGGGTTTCTGTTTCTTCTAACATAATAGAAATTTTCCAGCCATTAGGAGTAGGCCAATAATATAAGTCGATAGTCATAATTTAAAAAGCTCTAATTTTTATTGAGTTTGCTATTAAAAAGCCTTTAGCAATTAAGTACTTCAGCAATCAGCAGTCAGCTTTTGATAAGGGGATTTAAATTCTTCTTAAAATTAAGCGACTTAATAGAAGTCGGAGATTTAAACCCAAGCTTTTCTGTTCCGGAATGCTCCACAAACAGATACCTAATTAGGGTTTGCTGAAAAAAGTATTTTTGCTCTTTGTAGGAGACAGGAGACAGGAGACAGGAGGAACGGGGAATTTAGAGGAGATAGGAGTAAGAATTGTTCCAATTTCGTACTCTGAAGCTTTGATAAAATTACTTTTTTCTCCTTGAAAGGTAATAAAACTGATAGCTGACTCCTGTTTGCGCAGCATTCCGCAGGAAATGCTTATCTTTTAGAAGGTAAATCTTTCTTATTCTTGAAAAAAGAGAGATGGAGATAATTTTAGAGATGCGAGTATGGTGTTTGGCAAAATTTTTCCAACAATCATTTTTATCAGTTAAGAAATTGTTAGTGATTTAAGTAGATTTCACAATCATAATCAGTTAGGTATAAATGACTTTATTAGTAAGCATTTAGCCGTCAGCTATCAGATATTCCCTGTAGGATGCTACGCAAACAGCTATTGCTTTTAGTTTTAGATCAAAGCTTTACTAATTGAGGTAGATTTCATTAATTGATAATGGATAATTGATAATTACCTCTGGTTAAAACCGAGAGGATTGAATATCAGGAGATATTATTTCTTCTCTTGGTCGATTGGATATTGTTAGGAAACCCATCCATCCCACCCTTCGGGAAGCTGCGAATATCGACCACTTTTTTCCCCTTAAAAGGGGAGGCTTTAAACCAGAATTATTTAATTATTAATTATTAATTATTCGGTAAATCTTACTACCAAAGTTGGCTTTAAAGTCTATATTAATTTTGGGGTGCTGTTCTTTTTTGCCAAGAAATAATTAGGGCTTGCTGATTAATTCTAAAAGTATTGACAGATAAATATTTTAGCGTTTTTTTTTGAAAAAAGTATCAGCTTTTCGGTGGAAAAAGCTCAAAAAGCTAGTATTTTGGGATGATTATGGCAGAAAAATTGAGAGACAATTCTTACTCCTACCTCCTCACTCATTTCCATTTCTCCTGTCTCCTACCCCAGCAAAAAGACTTTCGATACGCAAACCCTAATTAAGCAAAATTAATTGTTTATTTGATGGTCTGGTTAAATAGATAGGAAAAAAGTAAGCATTCAGCAATCAGCTATTAATTCACTGCCTTTATAACAGGAATTAGTATTGAACGGTTTAAGGATAATTCAAAGTATTGAAAAAACAACTTATCTTGACCTTAGCAGTGTATATTCATTATTTATGAAACAGCTAAAAGCTGAATGCAAGCTAGCTGAATATTTAACGAAAAAGTATTTTTAGATTAACTGCTGAAGTAGACAAGTATATTTTTTGTTCCCTACTACCTACTATCTACTTACAAATTTTGAATTAATTTTGCACAAGTACTTATATTTTCTACAAAACTGCGTCGAGAATGTCAGCATTCAGGTATTAGTAGTCAGCTCTTCCTAGGTCATGCTGCGCAAACAGCTTTTTAATGAATGAAGCCAGCTTTATTTTAACTTATACTACATTTTTAACCAGAGTATTATAAACATTTAGCTATGAGTAATCAGCTCTTCCTCCGGAATGCTACACAAACATTTTTTTAATGAATGAAGCCAACTTTATTTTAACTTATACTACATTTTTAACCAGAGTATTGAAGTACAAGAAAGACTCGCTTGAGTTGTAAACCCATGCAATTATGTGGTAAGAAATGAGTTAATAATTCATAGCTGATAGCTGATGGCTGAATGCTTACCCGATAATTACTATATACATTTCCTTGTTTAAAAATTACCAATGAATATTTTTTTGATTTATCCCTCAAATTACGGTCTTATGCTGATTCAAGTGAAATATTAATCAGTGAAAATACTATTGTTGTGCATCAACAAATAATTAATAATAAAATAACAGACATTTACTCACACCATAAAATAGAAATGAATATAATTCCTACTCAATGTCAATACTTACAAAATCAGGTAGAAAATTTACTTCAATTATTGCATCAAGAATCTACTCTAAGACAACAAGATACAACAGCGGTTCGTGCTTCTTTAAATAAAGTAATTTCTCCCAAATTTGAAATAGTATTTGCGGGAGCTTTTAGTGCGGGTAAGTCAATGTTAATTAATGCTTTATTAGGAAGAGAATTACTTTATAGTGCCGAGGGACACGCTACAGGAACAGAATGTTATATCTTGTTGTCTTAGA
>NZ_JAAHGK010000872.1:0-3370 GCF_010672505.1 Okeania sp. SIO2B9
CTTTGATATTGACATACTCCCGACGTTGCTATATTCGCGACAACGCGGGATTCTTCAGCCAGAGAAACCCTGACCGCTGTTTCGTGTGAGGTGATGTTCTCCCCCTGTGTTGACAGCAATCCAACCCACCCCCATCCCCTCCCGGGAGGGGAGCTAGAGGGGTGGGTGAGTTATAGTCTCTATCTAGTTCTTGGCCACAATAGCTACAAGAATGCCAGCGCTCTGACAAGCTCTTAGAAACTCTGTTTAGACACTCCCAACAATGTTGAGATGTACCTTTTGGCTCTACTTTGATGACTGTATATTTAATTGTCAATATCTATGAACATGGTAAGCAAGAACGTGAAAATATCAGGAACGGGCAAGATGCCCATTCCACAAAACTATTAAAATCCCAAGCGCATTTATGCAACGCCACATTTCTAAATGCTCAAACGAGTGTCAGAGATTACTTCTGACTTCTGACTTCTGATTTGTGCGTAGCGCATATTTCCCTCCTTCTCAACCATAGATAGTAATATCATGTCCGGATAATTAGTTATAAAAAAAACTTTCTCCTTCAACTCCAGTTCTTCCTCTTCCTTCTTCCTTCTTCTTTCTTCCCTCCTGACTCCTGAGGACTGACTCCTGAGGACTCCGTAGTTATTTATTTATAACTGTTCAACCGGACATGATATAAGGGAGGAAACCCAACCCCGGAAAAACTATGGACTCAAACGTTGATAAACTGTCGCCAAACCATCTACATCCCCGACATTACCTGGAAATAAAACAACAGGTAATTCAGGAAATTGAGGATGCTCTGCGGGAGTCCGCACCATCGAACAACCAGCTAATACCTGACCCAATAATCTAGCAGTAGTTAAAGCCAAACCTTTACTTACAGTATCATTAGAGGTAATCCCACCTTTACTGATCAAAAATCCAATATCCTCGGGCAAACCCCGGACAATATCCATCAATAACTCGGAGACTGCCACACCAAACTCCAAACGCACTTGCACATTTTCAAAAGTCAATTCTTCACGACTGGTATAAACCACAGGTGTTTTCCCTTCTGCATGAACAGCATGAACTTTTTCGAGAATATTTTTGAGTAAAGTTGCTCTGTTCTTCTCAGACTCCTCAACTAAATGAGACACATTTACTTCTACACCCACTACATCAGACTCTTGTAATAATCTTTCCAACTGTTGGGTAGATTTCTTAACATGAGAACCCACAATAATTACACCTGGTTTCCCACTCCTAACATATTGCCTCATCTCTTCAGCAGCTATAGGTTGATTTCCCAAAGCAGCTAAAGAAGTTAAAATACTTGCAGCACTCCGCAATAGAAACTTTTTACCTTGACTAGCTGCTGCCAACAAATCATTGGCAAACTTGTCTAAGTCGGCTTGAGTTTCACCATCGACAACTCCACATTGGTTGCCAGTCATTTTGATCAAACGTTCTAAACTACCAGAGCGAATATCATCAAGTCTAAATTTTTCTACAGTTTCTGCTTTGATTTGACCTTTGGTTTTTTCTTCCACATAATCAGGTAAATAACTATAGGTGTAGCCAAATACTGAATCTTTGGCAAATTCTGTTTCGTGAACTGGAGTTTCTACACCATTAACCATTAAATAGTGGGTACTGTTGCGGGTGACTCTCCCACCTTCAAAAAATGCTGGAACTAGGAAATGCGCATCAAATGGACCAAGTTCGGCTGCTATGACATCTGTTTCTATGGGATAATGACCCCGTAAAGTAGAGTCAGAACGACTAACGACTAAGAAATCTTGGATATTTGATTGAGCGATCGCTTCGGTCAAGTTATGTGTAACTTCTCGTGTCACATTGGCTGCTTGGTCTGGGGTCAGGGCGCGAGTATTGGAGAGGATAAAAAATATGGGAGATTCATCAAGTAATCCTAATTTTAGGGTTTCTACATCCCACTTAGTTAGAAGTAGACAACTATGAACAGTTTGGGAACCTGTTGGGTCATCATCTAGGACAATAATTTTTGGTTGGCTGTTAGTCATATTTTTTTTGCTCATTATCTATAGAAGGCTATACCGAGATTCTCAAAAAAGTTTTTCTCAGCTTTCACTACTATATCTATAGATATGTCTCTATTTGATTAATTTTCTTCCTTTTTCTGTGTTGCTTATAAATTTTAAAACTAAAAAAGGAATAATTTTGATATTGCTCGGAGCGGTCGTACTAAAGAAATAAAACATTTATTGCACATCAGAATCACTTAATTTTTGAAAAATGAGGAATATTTTTTCGATTGATTAAACATTGGACATCAGTATAGTAAGTTGAGCTGCAGAACATAATTGCAAATTTTATTAACATTCAACTCTAAGTTTGAGCATAATCAGTATAGACAGGACTTACGCAACGATACTAACTATAGTGATAATATCCTGAAAATCACCAAATAATATACTATTTAGTAAATTTAAAATATTTCTAGCATTATTGATTGATTTTTTGCCCATTGTTTTAGTCTTTTGTTAGTCTTGAGAAAAATTTTTTTTTTAATGCTTAATGAGCTTGCTTAGTTTAACACTGAAATTGATTTTAGGTTTTCAGTCTAATTTAGGTTTTATAACTTAATTAACTACATTTGTTAATATACGAACTTGTTACGACTTGTTACAATACGAAATAACCTTATTTTCTGTCTTCTTATTTTTTGTATCTTCATTTCCAAACAAGTAGTAGTCAAAATCAAACCAAACTGTGTAGACCCCATTTTTACTATGGTTTATAAAAATACTAAATTTATCTACATCATTAGGAGGATATTTGAATTCCCGATCATCTAAAACTTTAGAGTCAGATTTTTGAGTTAAACTAGCAGTGTATTCAGACTCTTTCATAACGTCAGCACTTAAATCAGGTACATTAGTAAATTGGGGACATTTTGAGTAATCCCAATTAAGAGTTAATCTTTCGACAATAAAAGTACCACTAATATTTTGATTACCGATCATTATGTCGGCATAACTACTGCGGCTATCTATTTTATTCATATTATATGTAACTGTAGGTTCATTATATGTAACTGTAGGTTCAATATTAGAATTATCAAGAGGTGGTTTTTCACCTGTAGTTGTAGTTGTAGTTGGAGGAGTTGTAGTTGTAGTTGTAGTTGTAGTTGGAGGAGTTGGAGTTGTAGTTGTAGTTGGAGGAGTTGGAGTTGGAGATGATGCAAAGTTAAGAACAATACCAAGCACTAGAAGAAATAACCCTATAGGAATAGTAAATCTTTTTTGTTCTCGTGAAACCTCAATTATACCACCTATTTTTGTGACAAATCCTAAAATAATAATCAATAGTCCTGCCACAATTAGCATGGTTGGCATTTGCAAAT
>NZ_JAAHGK010000873.1:0-3368 GCF_010672505.1 Okeania sp. SIO2B9
TTTTGAGAATTCAGTTGAAGGTATTTTTCAGTCTACACCAGATGGGCATTACCTTTATGGTAATCCTACTTTAGCCGAGATATTTGGTTATGACTCGCCAGAGGACATGATGGCAAAAGTTACTGATATTGGCAAACAAATTTATGTTAATTCTAACTCTAGAGATGAATTTATTGATTTAATTAGCAGGGATGGAAGTGTATTAAAGTTTGAGTATCAAGCTTATCGTGCTGATGGGAGTATCATCTGGGTTTCTGAGAATGCCAGAGCAGTGCGTGACCCAGAAGGTAATTTAATTGCTTATGAAGGTGATATTGAAAATATTACAGAGCGCAAGTGGGCAGAAACTGAAATAAAGAAAGCACTAGAAATAGAAAAAGAATTGAATCAACTTAAATCTCAATTTATTTCCATGGCATCCCATGAATTCCGTACTCCTTTAACTACTATATTAGCTTCGGCAGAAGCATTAGAATACTATAGTCATAAATGGAATGAAGAAAAAAAACTGACTTATTTGCGTCGTATACAAGCTACAGCTCAATATATGACAGGGTTACTTAATGATATATTAGTTATAGGCAAAAAAGAATCAGGTAATTTTGAATTTAACCCAGCACCATTAGATTTAGAAAATTTTTGTCGAGGTCTTATAGAAGATATTAAACTCAGTATTGGTAGTCAATATTCCCTTCATTTTGTGCTTCAAGAAGCCAAGCAATTAACAACGAAAGATTCTGGCAAAGATGGGATTAATCTAAGTATTTTAAATTTCATTCAATCGGATTCAATTCAGCAAGAACAAAAGCAAAATGATGCTATCTATAATGCTCCACCAGAATCACAAAATGAATCTAGGGCACAAATATTTGAATTGGTTTTCATAGATGAAAAATTGTTGCGACATATTCTATCCAACTTACTTTGGAATGCAGTTAAATATTCGACCCAAGGTAGTCATATTTTTCTCAAACTTTCTTACTTAAATAACTATGCAATTTTTCAAATTCAAGATGAAGGTATGGGAATTCCAGCAGCAGAACAAAAATATTTATTTGACTCTTTCTACCGCGCTCAAAATGCTATTAATATTTCTGGTACAGGGTTAGGACTTACTATTGTCAAAAATTGTGTAGATTTACATAGAGGTCAAATTTTTGTCGAAAGTGAAGTTGGGGTAGGAACTACATTTACTGTCATCTTACCGTTAAATTTAGAAAAGGAAAATATAAATGAAAAAAATTCTAGTGATTGAAGATGAAAAAGTAATTTTAGAAATAATTACAGATGTTTTAGAAGCAGAAAATTTTATAGCAATAGAGGCAGAAAATGGTAGAAGAGGAGTAGAAAAAGCTCTAGAAATTGTTCCAGATTTAATTATTTGTGATGTAATGATGCCAGAACTTGATGGTTATGAAGTATTAAAATTATTACGGAAAAATTTAGTAACAGAAACAATTCCATTTATTTTTCTGACTGCAAAATCCACAAAAGCTGATTTAAGAGAAGCAATGGAATTAGGAGCTGACGATTACTTGACAAAACCTTTTACCAGAGATGAATTAATGAAAGCAATTAATACCAGATTAGAAAAACAAGGAACTATTCAAAGAAAAACTCAAGAACAACTAGATGAATTAAGAAGTAGTATAACTTTATCTCTACCTCACGAACTACGCACTCCACTCAATGGAATTATTGGTTCTGCCAATTTTATTATTGAAGAGTTTCAAGAATTAGAAAACGATGAAATTTTAGAAATGGTAGAAAATATTCACATTTCTGCGCACCGTTTATATAGACTAATCCAGAATTTTTTACTATATGCAGATTTAGAGCTATTATCACGGGAGCGAGATAGATTAAAATTATTTACAACAGGTTCTGTTAGTAATCCTAAGTCAATAATTAGAGAGGTTGCTCTAGAAAAAGCAAGAAGTTTTAATCGCTTAAAAGACTTAGAGATTGCATCAGAAAATACTCATTTAAAAATTTCTGAGCCTAACTTTAGAAAAATTGTAGATGAATTATTAGACAATGCCTTTAAATTTTCTGATTTCGGCACAAAAGTTAAGGTAGTAGGTAGATTAGTTCATCATGTTTTTGCTGTTGATTTTATAGATTTTGGCAAAGGAATGAGTGTTAATGAAATTTCTAATATCGGAGCTTATAAACAATTTAATCGTAAAATATATGAGCAACAGGGATCGGGCTTAGGTCTCAGTATTGCTAAACAAATTACTGAATTACATAATGGGCAATTAAAAATCCAAAGTATTCCTTTAGAACAAACCACTGTAACTGTTTTTATCCCTACAAAGGTAACAGAAAAAGGCTGTTAAACTATGAGTTAATTTCTAACTGCTAATTTGATATTCATAGTTGATAGTTAAAATGGATAAAACCAATTTGATCGAGCAATGTCATATTAGTAAAGAAAAGAAAAAAGGAAAAACTGAAGTTGGAATTCGTAATCAAGAACATAAAAAGGAAAAATAATAGAAATAAGTATATAATAGGATTGGATTAGTTCCTTTTTAGGAGTAAAATATTTATTTTTTTTTGTGGGATTTATACATAAAAATTGGTATAATAGCTTAAAATAGATAACAAAAAATATAGATGAGTAAATATATAAATAATGTTACTTACCTAGTTATAGTATAATAACTTAAAATATTAATGGAAAATTACTAACAATGAAAGAAAAATTACTCAACTGGTTAGATACATTTTTAGTAGCAGATGTATTTCTAGTAATAATTGGTTTTGCTTGGTTCGCGATCGCTGTGATTGGTCGTTATTCTGGAGTGGCTTTAGGTCTGGATCTTTGGCATAGATTATGGGAACCAGTATTTACTCCAGCTATCGGAATTTTGATGGGAGGTGCAATTCTCAGTGGCATAATTAAACAAATTACCAAACGTTTAAATTCTAATTAACATCAAATTTGGTTCATTACTAATAAAAAAACTTTCTCCTTGTTACTTTGTTACTTTCGGCAAGTTTATTTCACTTTTTGTATTCCTTATTCTTCGTTTATTATTTATGAAAAATTCAATTGAACAAGAAAAGTTTAACCCTTGGAATTACAAACCTTGGTGGTGTCAACCTTGGTCAATACTTATGACAGGAATCACTATTATTAGTAGTAGTTGGTTAGTGTTTAAAATTGTTTGGTTAACAGTTATTATCTCTATTCCTATATTAACTTGGATGGGATTTTTCCTGGTAGTTTGGCCTAAATTAATGGCAGAATCAAGAATGTGATAAAAATTGATTTTACAGCCATACATTCAGCATAATTAGGTCACAAAATCTATATTAAATAAAAATGAGATCTAACCATAAAAAAAGTAGAATTGCAA
>NZ_JAAHGK010000874.1:0-3360 GCF_010672505.1 Okeania sp. SIO2B9
CATCAGTATTGTATAGCAAAAATAGGGAACACTTAACTGGGAACAGGGAACAGGCAGGAATACTTAAGGGCAATAAAAAAAACTTAAATTCCCTGTAGATATTCACCCTTGGGTTTACACAAACGCGCCCCAGCGGACATGATATCAGTCTAGTAGGGTGCGTTAATGAAATGTAAAGCAGCATGATTATGATACCCGGTTAATTAAAAATGGTGCGTTACAACGGATTGTTAAATACCTTATGATAGCGAGTAATTAATGCCGTCTAACACACCCTACTTGACTCTCAAGTCCCTACCGAATTCTGACTTCTATTTCAAATTCTCCAATACCTCAGAAGTAATCGGATTTTCACCCTTTTTCAACGCCGAAATCCAACTTTGACGTTTTGCTTTTTCCTCCCCATCTTCCACCAAATCTACGAATACTTGAAAATCAGAAATCGCTCCCTGATAATCCCCTGTTAATACCCTCGCTAAACCGCGACTATCCAGAATTCCACCATCATTAGGACTCAATTCAACTGCTTTTTCACAAGCGAACATCACATCTTGAGCCTGATTATATAAGCTACCAAACCAACAGATTGAATTCCAATCCTGAGCACCTATTTCTAAGTCTGAATCTAATTTTTGTGCTTCATTGTAAAGGCTAATTGCCTGTTCTATTTTTCCCTCTATTACTAATTTTTTTCCCTATTCTACTTTACCAGTAGCAGCTAACCTTTTCGCCACAACTGCTGGGTCTGTTTCTTTTGTTTCTGTATCGGGGTCAAGGTCAATTTCTGGTAAGAATTCTTGTGCTTCTTTAAAGAGAGAAATTGCCTCATTTATTTTGCCCTCTATTACTAATTTTTTTCCCTGTTCTACTTTACCAGGAGCAGCTAACCTTTTCGCCACAACTTCTGGGTCTGTTTCTTTTGTTTCTGTATCGGGGTCAAGGTCAATTTCCGGCGACCATTTTTGGGCTTGTTTGAAGATAGAAATTGCCTGCTCTATTTTGCCCTCTGTTGCCAGCCTTCTTTAGCCCAATTCTATTAAAGAGCGAAAAAAAGTGCAACTTTTTAAGCTTGAGCGACTAAAAAGTTAGGATAAAAGGGAGAATAATTGTAGAAAAATCAAGGGATAAAATATCCGACTCCCTCCTCTAAATTCCCCATTCCTCCTGACTTCCCCTCCTGGGAGGGGTTAGGGGTGGGTTGACTCCTACCTCATACCAAAAAACTTATTCAGCAAACCCTATTTATTCTCTTATTCTTTACTTTTTCTCAGCAAATACTCATTTAAAAGTGTTTTAAATAAAAATATATAACTAGATAAATTTTCACAATATATAAATCATACTTTGTGAAAATTTACTTAATGTGTGTCATCTTCAGCTTGATTATTTGGTAGATATAATGAATTGGGAAAATTTTGAACAAGATTTATTTATGACCGATACAACCACAAATGAAAAATTGACTGCTAACTATAATATTGAAAATGCAGTTTTAACGCGTTATCAAGCAGGCGCTCAACAAGTACAACCAGATCTATGTTGTCCGACTGAATATGAGGAAAATTATCTAGATATTTTACCTCAAGAAATTATTCAAAAAGATTATGGTTGTGGAGACCCTACTCGTTATATTTCTCCTGGAGAAACAGTTGTAGATTTAGGTTCGGGCGCTGGAAAAAATTGCTATATTCTTGCTCAAAAAGTTGGTGCTGAAGGGCAAGTAATAGGAGTAGATTTTAATGATGATATGTTAGGATTAGCTCGAAAATATCAAAATGAAATAGCTACTAAAATTGGATACAAAAATACTAAATTTGTCAAAGGAAAAATTCAGGATTTAGCCCTTGATTTAGACATAGTTGAACAGTGGCTTACTGCAAATCCTATTACTTCTATTGATGCTCTAGCAGCTTTTGAATCAGAATGTAATGCTCTCCGCAAAGAACAACCTTTAATTCGAGATAATAGTGTTGATGTAGTAATTTCTAATTGTGTGTTGAATTTAGTTCGCCCCCAAGATAAAGAAAAACTATTTAGTGAAATTTATAGAGTTTTAAAGCGAGGTGGTAGAGCAATTATTTCTGATATTGTCTGTGATGAAGACCCCACTCCAGACATTATTAATGACCCGGAATTATGGAGTGGTTGTATTGCTGGAGCATTTCGAGAAGATGTTTTTCTAAAAATGTTTGAAGAGGCTGGTTTTTATGGAGTTGAAATTCTCAAACGTCAAGAAAAACCATGGCAAGTAATAGATGGAATTGAATTTAATTCTGTGACAGTTCGTGCTTTTAAAGGAAAAGAAGGAGAATGTTTAGAAAGGAATCAGGCTGTAATTTACAAAGGTCCTTGGAAACAGGTGGTTGATGATGATGGTCATACTTTGTACAGAGGTCAAAGAATGGCTGTTTGTGATAAAACTTTCAAAATTTATACAGACCAAAATGGTCCTTATTATCAAGATTTTTTGCCTGTTGAACCTTATACAGATATTCCATTAAATTCAGCACAACAATTTGATTGCCGACGTTCTAAAAATAGGCATCCGAAGGAAACTAAAGGTTTAGATTATCGAATTACAAGTGTTAATGATAATACGGATTGTTGTAGTCCTTCAGATTGTGGTTGAATTAAATCAAAAATAGTCTTAAATTACAGACTGGGATAATTCTAATATCATGTCTGGTTTAATACTTATAAATCATTGAGTAGCAGAGCAGGGATAGATTTGCCGTTGAAGTGAGAAGATGATTTTTTTCATCACTAATTAGGCGGATCTAATATCAATGCTTTGACTTTAAATACAGTAGAAACGAGAGACTAATTTCTACTGTATTTTTTTGTATAACAGAAGGAAGAAGCAAAAATCTGGCGTTGTCTGAGTTTTCAGCTTTTAGGGGAAGTGGTAGATATGTAGCGGTCATAAAAATTATTCAATTTTAAAATACTTAATTTTTGATTTTTTTTAAATTTTTATAGTTTAGGCATACCACCGGGTAAAAGAAATATTTATGGCGAGCGATCGCTCTCTAAAAATCATTGTTTAATTTGGCAGAATTTAGGTTCTCATAATATAAAGTCGATCGATATAGATGCCAAATTAGTTCTGTACATATTTTTGGTCAGTTTATAATCAAGTTTTTCTATCAATCAGACATAAAACAGTAGAAAAATAAATAGGTACAACAAGTTATATTGGGGTGCATCTCATATTTGCAAAAATACTTTTTCCTATATATTCCCTGTTGCCTGTTGCCTGTTGCCTGTTGCCTAAAAGCGATAAATTTTTGGCTTTATTCAAAATTGAGATGCACCCTTCCTTCTTCCTTCTTTCTTCTTCCTTCTTCCTTCTTCTAACTG
>NZ_JAAHGK010000875.1:0-3356 GCF_010672505.1 Okeania sp. SIO2B9
CAATTCCCAAAAAGCGTGAGGTACAAAATTCCTTGGTTTTAGGGAGTAGGGAGTAGGGAGTATTCAATAATTAATAATTAATAATTAATAATTACCTCTTCTTTTCAAGGAGAGGATTGACTCAAAGGAAATTTTTTTCTTGTTTCTCCTTTAAAGGAGAGGCTTTAAACCTTAATTATTCGGTAACTCTGGTTTTGTAGGAATCGATAAATAAGAAAAAAAACTGTACCTCATTAGCTTGGGAAACGCTATATTTTGTGAAATTTTTGTCTAAATATCCCCAAGTTAAGTATCTATATTAAACTTCTCCATAAAATAGGGAGTAGGAATAAATAATTGATGTATCTAGTGTCGCTACGCGGAAGTTAAAAGTTAAAAGTCAAAAGTATTGATATATTGAAAAAGTTTAGGCAAGCTATAACCTTCAAAAATTGATGAAAAAATAAACCTCAGTATTTCAAGGTTATAGCTTTAACTGGAGGTATACCAATTTGATAAATGTTTGCTACAAATAGCTAGGGGAATTTTTTAGGTGTCAACCCACCCCTAACCTCTCCCAGGAGGGGAATTCAGGAGTCAGAATGAATAGCTTCGATACCATTTATTAGTTAAAAACTTATCTTATTAGTCAAAGAGACATCTCCTTTCAACAATTAATAATTACCTCTCCTTGAAAAGAAGATAATTGACGCAAAAGGGAAAATTTTTTCTTCTCTTGGTCGATTGGATATGGCGAGGAAACCCGCTCTTGACAGAGCCGCTCCGCTAACGCCATCCCACCCTTCGGGAAGCTGCGAAGATCGACCGCTTTTTTCTCCTTTAAAGGAGAGGTTTTAAACCTTAATTATTCGGTAAAATATTTTGACTGCCCTTATTATTAGTAATATTCTTTTTTCAAATTTATAGTACTAATAACTGATAACTGAAATAACATGAACGAAATTAAAATTCAAAGGCAATACGATGAACTTGCTAATATTTACGATTTACGCTGGCGTAATTATATAATTAATACTCTTACCTTTCTACATAATTGGGAGCAAATTGAGCCACAAGCAAGTATTTTAGATGTTGCTTGTGGCACTGGGGAATTTGAAAGACTTTTGCTTGACAAAAATCTAAAACAAGAAATTATAGGAGTTGATATATCTGAAAATATGTTAAATGTAGCTAGGAAAAAATATCAGGCTTATTCTAACGTTAAGTTTCAACAAGCATCTGTTCATTCATTGCCATTTAACAGTCATTCTTTTGATGTAGTTGTATGTGCTAATTCTTTTCATTTTTTTGACAAACCTCAAGTAGCATTAGGAGAAATGAAACGGGTGCTTAAACCAAATGGTAAAGTAATAATTATTGACTGGAATAAAGATTATTTTGTCTGTAGAATTTGTGACTGGTTCTTACAAATTTTCGACCCTGCTCATCAACAATGTTATACCCAAGCAGAATTACATCAGTTATTAGTATCTGCTCAATTTGAAGTACATTCTGCAACTAAATTTCGTTTAGGAGTTATTTGGGGAATGATGGCTGTAACTGCATTTTTTAGGAGTCAGGAGTCAGGAGTCAGGAGTCAATAGAAATAGCCTATATATCATTTATTAGAGTTATTAGAATAAAACTCTGTTTTTAGTAAAATAGACATTTCTAGGTAAATTTTTCTAACCATTGACGAAATTCACGGAGTAAAGCATTCTCTCCTTTTTCTCCTCGCCTAATGAGAAAGTTTAAAATAACTGACTTGGATAAAATTGGCAAAACATTTGACTTTTCTCGCTCCTGATAACTCCCATTTTCCAAACAATAAATAAATAATTTTTCTCCATCAAATCTCCATATTTCTCGGATACCTAAAGCAGCATAAATTGTTAAACGGTCTAAAGAACTGCTGGTAATATAAATCTCAATTGCTAAATCTGGAGGTGGGTCGCGATCTAAATCAAATTTAATTTTACCTCGTACTAATTCCTCATTGGTGATGTAATAACATTCATCTGGTTCAACCCCTTTTTGCAAATCTTTTCGACTTAATGTTGTCGAACCAAGACTCGATATTTCTAATCCTAATACTTCTGTAGTTGTTTGTACCAGTCGTCCTAAAAAACCTTTATTAATTTCATGTTCTGGTAAGGGAGTCATAATTTCTAATGTACCTTGGTCGTAGGTCAATTTTTTACCAGGATTTTCTGCTAAATCTAACAATAATGCTTGATAGGTTTCCCATTTAATTCCTGTTAATAGAGTTGAATTTTCTGGTTTTAATAGAGTTTTAGTCATGGTAATTTCAGTGAGGGGAGCCTTCAAAATCCCCCTTGGAAAGGGGGATTTAGGGGGATTTTAAATGTACTTTGTAACTGTGGGATTTGCTATAGTATCTAATATTCAAATAATTCTCTCTGCTCAAAATTACCTTGAGAATATCTAACAAAAGTTTCATCTTGGATACTGCCATAAGTGTTTTCAATAAATTCATGCCAAGACTGATTTTCAGGTTGGTTATTATCTTGAATTAAATTAATCATTGTCCCCAAAACCTGTTTTTCTTCTGGGGTTAAGTTATTAATAATTTATGCTAGGGATTTAACTAATTTTAAATTCATAAAAACCTCTAATAATTACTTTGGAAGGATATGGCAGTTTGTAGGTTGGGTTGAGGTAACGTTAGCGCAGCTTATCCGAAGGATAAACCCAACTCTAACTGCTTGTTTTAAATTTGGTATTGTTTGTTGGGTTTCACTTCGTTCTACCCAACCTACTGTTACTCAAATTAATTAATGTCACTTATCGCTACATTTGTCAAAGGAAAATCTAAGAGGTTGAATAGAAAAGTATAAGTACCTCACAACAAGAGGTGGCAATGCAATTTTTTAATGATGTGTAGAGGGAGAAATGGGTTATAAAAAACTGATAACTGATAACTGAACTGTACCAAGTATCAAAAATGCTGAAATAGAGAAAACTCACGAAATTGAGTTTCAAAAATTTTTTTATCTTAACGGTTCTAGCTTAGTATACACAAGGCCCCTGTAGAAGGGAAGGTGCCAATCCAAATGTGTATTCACCAGAAGTTAGGTCAGAGTCATCCAACCATTCCACTTCACGCCATCCGACTTCGTTACAGAACGCTTCCCATACTTGTTCATTACATTCTCTCGTACTAACCAAATTCTGATAAGTTCCCTCTAGGACAGAAAAGCCAAACTTACCTTTACTATATTTTACCCAAATTTGGTCTATTTTTCTAAGTATTGAAAGTGGAATCTCCTCATGAATATCTTCTTTGTGAATATTGTTTAATGCCATTACTTGATACAAAATAAATGCTGTCTCTTCATCAGCTTTTATCCATTCAT
>NZ_JAAHGK010000876.1:0-3353 GCF_010672505.1 Okeania sp. SIO2B9
TATTTGCTTCTCACCATGTTTGGTCAACGCAAAAAAGGTTAGATAATTTGATAATTCCTTAGTCAATATTCAACTACTGTATAGTTGTTTTTGATTGTCATATTGCTGAAACAAGCAAAGGGATGAGAATTTCTTCCTAATTTTTTTGCTTGTGCTTTGAGTAGTCGAGAAGTTTCGACCACACTATTTTCTAGTTGATGATTAGTTGTTAGTAGTTGAGTAGTCATCAATAATTTTTCATATTTGAGTACCGTGAAATGCTGATGCTGAAAAATTTGTTTCCCGTAGGTTGGGTCAACTCAAAAGATTTGACAAATATAGCAATAGGTAACAGTCAAAATTTGGCAGAAGTCAGGAATAGGCAAAAGAAAAATGTACGTCAGACAAACCAGGACAAAAAAAGATGTAATTTTGACTTTTGTCATAATTTTTTTTCCCTCGCTCTTTCTTCCTTAATATTATGTCCGTTGGCGCGCGTTTGTGTAAACCAAAGCGTGAATATATACAGGAAATTAAAGTTTTTTTCTTGCTCTTAAACCTTCCTACCTTTTCCCTTTTCCCTCTTCCCTCTTCCTTCTTCCTTCTTCCTTACCTTCACGCTTACAATACTGATGCTGCCGGACATGATATAACTCATGGAATTAATGTTGAACTAACTAATTGTTGAGTATAAGAATGTTGAGGGTCATCTAATACTTGATCAGTCAAACCAGACTCAACAATTTGCCCATTTTTCATTACTAATAAACGGTGAGCAAGTAATCTAATCACCCCTAAATCATGGGTAACTAAAATAACACTTAAACTGAGATTTCGCACCAGAGAACGAATTAAATCTAATAAACGAGCTTGTACCGAAACATCTAAACCTCCAGTAGGTTCATCCATTAATATTAACCTCGGTTTTGTGACTAAAACACGAGCTAATTGTAAACGTTGTTGCATCCCTCCAGAAAACATTTTTGGTAAGTCATCTATTCTATTAATATCTATTTCTACTTGCCTTAACCAATAAGCTGCTTCTTCCCGAATTTTTCCATAATTTTTTACTCCTATATTCATTAAACGTTCGCCAATATTTGCTCCAGCAGTTACATTCATTCGTAAACCATCACGAGGATTTTGTTGAACAAATCCCCATTCATTTCGCATTAATAAACGACGACGAGTTTCTGATAGTTTTGGGAGTGTTAATACTTCTCCGCTAGAGGTAGTATAGGTGATATTTCCGCCTTCAATTGGTATGTTTCCTACAATAGCATTTAATAAAGTAGATTTGCCTGAACCTGATTCTCCTACTATTCCTAAAACTTGGGCAGTATAGAGATTGAAAGAAACACAGTCACAAGCTTTTATATTCCTATAAAACTTACTCAATTTTTCAACATTTAATAATGGTTCCATAATCCACCATGATGTAGTTTTAATTTAGCTTTTATGTAAGCATTTCCTCCGGAATGCTGCGCAAACAGCAGTCAGCTATCGGTTGTCAGCTTTATTACCTTTAATGGACAATTTAAGCCCGTTGTTCTTGTGCTTCAATTCTTAGTTTAAAAATGTAGTAGAAGTAAAGCAAATACTTGGTTCATTTATTTTTATTGCGCTTGAGCTGACCACTAATAGCTGAATGCTTACATTTTAACACTGTCCTTAAGGAGAGAGTCTTTTTGCGCTATAGCTGACAGTTAATAGCTGAATGCTTACCTTTTATTTATTTAATTCTCTTCCTTTTAGAGAAAGGTAATTATCAATTATCAATTCTTGAAACGGTGCTTACCGAATAATTAATAATTAATAATTGTTAATTAAATAATTCAGCTTTATTCGTCTCCTCTTTCAAGGGGAAAAAAAGTGCTAGGATATTTCCTTATATTCAATTCCGTAACGGTTAAAACCCGAGGTAATTATCCATTATCCATTAATGAAAATTGGTTGGGGTTATCAGACAGGAAGTGCTGTATTAAAGACTATGCTCATCCACTTTTTCCTTCTTCCTTTTTCCTTCTTCCTTCTTCAAGTTGTTTTTGCCGTTGATTACAATAATCTGTATCAGAACAGACCCACATTTTATTTCCTAGATCGTCTATCAGAATTTCATCCAAAAAACTTTCTGTAGAACCGCAAAACTCACAAGCTTTATCCCATTTTTCTACAGTAAAAGGATAATCTTCAAAATCTAAACTTTTCACCTGAGTATAAGGAGGTATTGCATAAATTCGCTTCTCTCTTCCCGCGCCAAAAAGTTGTAAAGCAGGTAAATAATTCATTTTAGGATTATCAAATCGTGGGATAGGAGTCGGACTCATTATATAACGGTCATTTACCATTACTGGATAATCATGGGTCGTAGCAAAATCTCCTAATCTCGTAATATCCTCATACAATTTTACATACATTGCTCCATAATCTTCTAAAGCGTGCATTTTTCTAGTTTCTCTTTCAGAGGGTTCTAACCATCTCAATGGTTCCGGGATAGGCACTTGATAAACAATAATTTGACCTTCCTGAAGTGGAGTTTCTGGAATCCGATGGCGGGTTTGAATAATTGTTGCTTCTGTAGTTTTTTCTGTTGTTTCTATTCCACAAACTTTCACAAAAAAGCGACGAATATTCACTGCATTTGTTGTATCATCCGCTCCTTGGTCAATTACTTTTAAAATGTCTTTTTTTCCAATGATTGAAGCTGTAACTTGAATGCCACCCGTACCCCATCCATAAGACATTGGCATTTCTCTGGAACCGAAAGGTATTTGATGACCAGGAATGGCGACTGCTTTGAGTAAAGCACGGCGAATAGAACGTTTTGTTTGTTCGTCTAAATAAGCAAAGTTAAAATCATTTTCTGGTGAGTTATTTACTTTGCCATTTGAGCTTTTTAGATTTTGGTTATTTAACATATAGGGAATTTAAATTAATAGGGAATAGGGAATAGGGAATAGGCAACAGGCAACAGGCAACAGGCAACAGAAATTCGTAGCAAACATTTATCAAACTGTTATTAGGAGTCAGGAGTCAGGAGTCAGAATAAATAACTTAAATATCAGGTGGTGGTGTATTGTAATGGTCGTGCATTGTCATTATTTTTATTACAAGAACAGTGGGAGCATCTTGCTCCTGTGCCAGGTATTCCTTTCTGTTATTTGCTATATCTATAACCCACATTTTAATACTAGGGAATAAAATTAGGTAATTAATTTTGCCTAAGCAATTAATTGTTAATTATTCATTATCATTTTCTTTGTGGGTTTAATACCCCACCGTCTACACGGTGTTCAAAATTACTTGGGGTTAGAATCCCCATGTAATTTTCCTCCTGTCTCCTGTCTCCTGTCTCCTGTCTCCTTCTTCAATCA
>NZ_JAAHGK010000877.1:0-3351 GCF_010672505.1 Okeania sp. SIO2B9
TTAGCGATCAAATCAGATAAAGAAACACCTGTAGTATTGCCAGCATCTTCTCCAAAGGCTTCAATCGGGACGGCGAGCCATTGTTTCGTAGTAGCATTAAAGGCGTAAAGTTGGCACTGCATAAAGATAGAATAGTAACTAAAACTTAACTAAACAATATAATGCCAGAAACTCCAGTAACAGAAGAAAATCCCTTTGGTCTTAATGCCAGACAAAAAAAGTTTTGCGAGCTTTATGTAGAGACGATGGATCGCAATCAATCCTACACGGATGCTGGCTATACAGACCATAAACAATCTGTTTATACTAACGCTGCAAAGCTCCTCCAAAACCCTAAAGTTAAAAAATACGTAAATTATTTAGGTCAGCAACTTTATCACGATACGGCTTTAATTAGAGCGAAAGTAATAGAAGAATTAACTTTTATAATGCTTTCAGATATTACCGATGTTTGTGAGTTTGATAGTGAAAAAATTACTTTTTCAAGCTCTAGAAACCTACCTAGAAGAGTTAGGGCAGCAATTCAAAATATTTCAGCTACAGAGATAACAAGAAACGATAAAGATGGCAATCCAGTTACGACTGTACGACACCATGTAAAAATGCACGACAAGATAAAAGCAGCCGATTTATTGGCTACTTATACGGGTGCAAAAATGAACATAAATATCGCGATCGCAACCCTTGAGAAATATGGTGTAAAACTAAGACAGAATGCGAGAGGAGAATGGTTCATTGAAGAAGTAATTGTGGATTTAACACCAGAGGAATTAAACAATGAATATGTAAATGAAGAGGAGTAAATATTTTGTATTCTCAAGAGTATTTCTTAACAACAAGAAGTAAAAAATTACTCGGTCTTGATAATATTTCACTTGAGGATATCAAAGCAAAGCCACAAGAAAAAATAGGATTTAAAAACTTTATTAAAAAAGCTTGGAAAATAGTCGAACCTGGTCGAGATTTTGTCGATAATTGGCATATTGGCGCGATCGCGGAACATTTAGAGGCTTTATCTCGCGGAGATATTAAGAAATTATTAATAAATGTTCCGCCTGGTCACATGAAATCTTTGTTAGTAGGGGTTTTTTATCCTGCTTGGGATTGGGCAGAAGTCGAACCAACAAGGCGATCCATTTTCAGTGCATACCAAGGGAATTTAGCTATTCGAGATTCTGTTAAATGTCGGAGAATAGTGCAATCGAATTGGTATCAAACCATGTATCCTCATATTCGCTTAACGGGTGATGTAAACTTAAAAACCAGGTTTGAAAACAGTTACACTGGATTTAGGATGTGTACATCTCCTAAAGGGGTTGGTACTGGAGAAAGAGCCGACATTATAGCTGTAGATGACCCCCACAAAGTAACAGAAGCCGAATCGGAAGCTAGTCGAGAATCCACAGTTAGCTGGTGGAAAGAAGAAATGTCAACTCGTGGTAGTACTCCCACCTCTGCTAAATTCATTGTAATTATGCAACGGGTTCATCATAAAGATGTTTCGGCATGGGCTATAGATAATGGCTACGAACATCTTTGCTTGCCTGGTGAATTTGAACCTAGTAGAAAATGTATTACATCTGTCGGTTGGGAAGACCCAAGAAAAGAAGAGGGCGAACCGTTATGGAAAGAAATGTTTCCCGTTGAGGTTTTACAAGATTTGAAGCAGACGCTTGGATCGTATGGCTACGCAGGTCAGATTCAGCAGTCACCCACGCCAAGAGAAGGAGGAATAATCAAAGATTCTTTTTGGAATTACTGCTTAGTCCCTCCTAAATGTTCTTTCACAGTATGGGCATGGGATACCGCTTTTAAAACCAGCAATCAAAACGATCCTTCGGCTGGGGTATTACTTGGCAGAACTAAGAATGGCTATTACGTACTAGATGTTTTTTGCGATCGCCTAGAATATCCAGAGTTAAAACGTAAAATAATCCAGCTACAGGATAGGGATAAAGCCAATGCTGTAATAATTGAAGACGCAGCAAGCGGACAAAGTTTAATCCAAGAATTACGCCGTACAACCTCATTACCGTTGATAGCGAAAAAAGCGGATAAAGATAAAATTACTCGCGTTACTGCGATCGCTCCCACGGTAGAGAGTGGCAAAGTATTTTTACCTCACGCTAAACCTTGGGTCGTAGATTTTGTTATGGAATGCTCGCAATTTCCAAATGGAGCGCATGACGATAGGCTAGATGCTTTTTGTCGGGCATTAAATTATGCTTCTACCTCGGAAATCAATGTTAAACCCAAAACAACAGGGCAAAAACGCAGGAGTTATAACTTAACGCAAGCCCGATAATCTTCTGTATTATTTAATTACAAGCTATCAAGAATAGAAAATTTTCTATTCTCTATTTATTAACTATAGGTTTATGGCTAGATTAGTAAAGCTACAAAAACAAGAAATTGCTACAGTCAATAATCAAGTAGGGGGTATTTATCCTTTCTATGGTGGAAGGCTGTCATCTCGCGATGAACTCTTCCTTAACATGGGAAAAACAGAGGCGTATGAAGTTTTACGCGATGTTTTACGCGATCCGCATTGTAGTGCCGTAACTCAAAAAAGATGGCTGTCTGTTGTTGGAAGAGAAATAGAGGTTAGACCAGCATCAGATAGGAGAATAGATAAAAAAGCAGCCGATTTAGTAAAAGCCCAAATAGAAAGATTGGGGAACGATGATGATTTAGCAATTAATAACGATTTAATACCAGGCTTAACTAATGGATTCGATCGCCTTTGTTATTCTTTACTTAAAGGCGAATTTTATGGTTTTCAAGCTGCTGAGATTATTTGGGATTCCGATGGAAAAGAAATTTACCCTAAGGCAATCAAGCCTAAAAGTTCTAAGCGATTTGTCTATGTAGTAGCTGAAGACAAAAAGAATCTCGCGTTTAGATTACTCACGCTAGAAAATCCCCATGTTGGAATATCTCTACCAGATAAAAAATTCATAATTCATACAGTTGACCCTGAAGATGATAACCCCTATGGTTGGGGACTGGGAAGTAAATTGTATTATCCAGTACGATTCAAAAGGGAATTAGCAAGGTTTAGCTTGATTTATGCTGACAAATACGGTTCTCCTACTGCAAAGGCTACATATCCAGTTGGAAGAGAGGATTTAAGAGATATTCTTTTAGAAGCAATGCAAAATATAGCTCAAGAATCGGGTGTAGCTATTCCCAATGAATGCGATCTTGAATGGATGACCGTACCGACAGGAACGGGAGTAGATATTTATTCTACTTTAATGGACTATTACGATCGCGAAATGAGTAAAGCTGTACTCGGAGAAACTGGAAGTACAGATCAACAAGGTGAAGGTGGAAGTAGAGCTAGAGATC
>NZ_JAAHGK010000878.1:0-3344 GCF_010672505.1 Okeania sp. SIO2B9
TGTCATTAGCAGTTTCTCACATTATCCCTGTTTGGCAACCCCGTCGAGTTAAAAAACATACTGAAACTCTCAATTTATTACGACAAGCACAAGTAGATGTATTTGTGGTAGTTGCTTATGGACAGATTTTGTCTGCGGAAATTTTAGATATGCCGAAGTTGGGTTGTGTAAATGTTCATGGTTCGATTTTGCCCAAATATCGCGGTGCTGCTCCTATTCAGTGGTCTATTTATCATGGCGAGAAGGAAACAGGCAATACCACGATGTTGATGGATGTGGGGATGGATACGGGTCCAATGTTGTTGAAGAGTATTATTCCTATCGGTTTATTGGATAATGCTGCATCTGTGGCGGAGGTTTTGGCAAAGGATGGGTCTGATTTATTATGGGAAACTTTGTTGAAGTTGGAGACAGGGGATATTGAACCTATTGCTCAAGATAATTCTTTGGCAACTTACGCTCCGCTGATTCAAAATTCTGATTATCAAATTGACTGGTCAAGGAGTGCTTTGGAAATTCACAACCAAGTAAGGGGGTTTTTTCCCAACTGTGTCACAAGTTTTCGGGGTCAGTCTTTGAAGGTAATGGCAACTGTGCCAGTAGGTGCTGAATATTGGTCGGAGTTGCCACCTGAGTTACAGAAGTTGGAGAAGGTGTGGTCTTCTGAGTCTGAGGTTTCTGGGAGTGTGGGGGAAGTAGTGAAAGTTATTAAGGGTTTGGGACCGGTGGTACAAACTGGCGCTGGTTGGTTGTTATTGTGCCAGGTGCAGTTGTCAGGAAAGAAGGCGGTTTCTGGTTGGGATTTTGCTAATGGTACTCGTCTGGCCATGGGGGAGATTATTGGCAGTTAGGATGGGTCATTTCAGTTATCAGTTATAGCACTACACAAATAGGGCGCGGACATTGATAAATCCTCAAACTCAGTCAGGGATTACTTCTATAGGGGTGTTAATGATATTTTGCTTCGCATAACTATCGTTAATGTCCCTACTGACTTCTAATATCATGTCCGGATAATTAGTGATAAAAAAAACTTTCTTTTTCTTCTTCTTTCTTCCCTCCTGACTCCTGACTCCTGACTCCTGACTCCTTCATCGTTTATTTATAACTGTTCAACCGGACATGATATAACTTCTGACTTGCGCGTAGCGCTATATCAATACCTCCCACTGAAGCAGGAGGCTACGAAAATACGGAGTTCTCTTTTTTTTATCCCCTTAAAAGGGGAGACTTGAGACCTTATTTTTCGGTTATTGGTTGTTAAATTTAAAATTTAAACTTATAAATTTTAACTTTTAGTTTAGTTTCAACTGAAAAAATGGATAGGAATTAATTTAGACTATGTTGACAATTTTACAAGTATTAGACTCTCCAAGAATCAATTTCCTGCTCTTGATTAAAGAGGACCTAAGTAATTTTCTAGGAGGTTTACTAATTTGGACTATTTTAGCCTTTATTTTATATATAGTGGTCTTCTATGAGGCATGGATAAATTTTTACAGCAAATTGTTAATGCTAATAATAGTTTCTTAGAAACTAAGTTAGATAACTATGGCGAAGAGTTATGGAAATGGATGGAGGATAGATTTCAAATTTATGCTGCTTGGCAACATCCCAAAATTTGGATGAACAATGTGACAATAAAAAGCACTGGAGAAGGGACTATAGATTTGGCTGTAAAGTTTTTTATTGATAATGTGAAATTGAAACAATGTCAGCGTGGTAACCGCATTTGCAGTGAAGTTCATGGAGAAATTGTTAGCTGACTAAGGTAGGCTTATTTTTACAGATGAAGCACCCAATGGCAAACAAATCATCTAGGGATTTGCTCCTTCTTGAGAAAATCTGTTTTGGACTTAAATTTAAATACTTAATACAATCAAGTTGGATGAGAATAGAGTTGTTTTTTTGACCGCTAATTATACCGGTTTATACAAATCCTTTATTTATGAAGGTAAGGAAGAAGGTAGAGAGAAGAAGGATTAGAGAAGAATTTGAAAAACGTGCTTTTGATATCTGGATTTGGTATTACTTGGACTAGAATTGATGAATTGAATGAAGTAAAAATTAATATTTTTATAATGAATATTATTAGATAACTCGGCTAATATACTATTGTTTATGTTTAGTGTTTTCTGTAAAAAAAATACCTGCGATAGTTGCTAATCAAGAATTGACAGAAAAAATTTCTAACGAAAGTCCAGAACTTCAAGTTTTTCAACTCAAAACTCAACTTTTGAGTAAGGGAAGAAGTGACTATACCCTCGCCAAAACTGATTTAATGAGCGTCAGAATTAAATGTTACGCTCAAGGTGGAGAAAATGTTCTACACTCTCATCCTGGAGAGGACATACTTTTGTAATTTTAGCCGGAAAAGCTAGGTTTTTTGGCAAAGATGGTGAAGTTGGAGTGTTCAGTAGAAACCAAGGTATATTAGTTCCTAGAGGTGGTTTTTACAAGTTTCAAAGTTGTGGAGATGAGCCTCTAGTCATGTTGAGAATAGGCGCGGAAAAGGAAAAAATTCCAGTTAATCGTATTGGTATTGATGGTAAGTCATTACCAGGAAAATCAAAGGAAAACAAACATGAGGATGGTGTACTGATAGAAGGGTTATATTATGAGTAGCCGCTTTCTTAAGTAGCAATGTTAATGACGTTTTGAATCAATCAATGTTTTTAGTGATTCCTTCTCTAGAAACTACTAAATTTTTATTGGTAGGTTCTGGAGAAGATTATTGATATGAAATAGAAAATTTAAAACCTTAGATTTTTCTATCAGAGAAGTTTGAAAGAGGATTTCCACTATAATATAATTTTTAATTTACGGTCATTTCAGTTATCAGTTATCAGTACCTCAAAAATAACGTACTATACTATCAAGTCAGTTGAATATTTATAAATAAGAGAGTATGGAAAGATTTACTTTATGAAGTGAAGGGATTGTTTTTCCCTCCCGTGAGTGGAATGGAGTTCTATCGGGAATTAAACAGTCATCCAATTATCATTCCTTAAGTTTATTTTGAGCTTCTGTAATATTGTTAAAAACCCTTATTTAATCTCCCTTTAATATTGGTAGAATAGTCAAACTTATAAATCAAAAAATTAGCAAGCATTTCCTGCGGAATGCTGCGCAAACAGCTATTAGCTGTCAACTCTCAGCTCTCATGAGGGGGTTTGAATAAATATAGACTTTCAAGCCAGCTTTTATAGTAAGTATAAATTCTGACTCAATTAGTAAAGCTTTTATCTAAAATTAAAAGCAATAGCTGATAGCTGACGGCTGAATGCTTACAGAAATAAAGCAGAAATAATTAGTAGTAAAATATTATAAATTTTCAAAGAATA
>NZ_JAAHGK010000879.1:0-3335 GCF_010672505.1 Okeania sp. SIO2B9
AATTTTTCAGCCCCTTTACCAGCGAGAGTAATTGACTGTTGAAATTCTGTTCCTTTACCAGGACTAATTTCCGTTTCTACCTCATAATTATCTGAATTTGACTGTAATAAATCTAATAAACGAGAATTTGATTTCTCTAATTCAACCAAATTTTTTGATTCTACATTAAATTTTTGATTCTTGTTAGCTGCAAAACTACGATTAATATTTTGTTTAAATGGTAATACTGAGGACGAAACATTTTCTCCCTTTCTATGGGATTTTAATTCGGTCAATAAACTACCTGTATTTTCATATATATGTTCAAATTTTTTTAAAGATGAAATAATCTCTTGATTAGGTTTTGACTTAGGTAATTGTTTATTAATATTGACTTTTGAGTGTCTTGTTGATGGTGCTTTTGTACCTAATGAAGGAGCATCAGAATTTGAATTTAACTTTTCTAATAAACTGCCTTGAGGTCTTGATTGAGTAATATCCTCTAAAGAATCAGTATCTGACTTGACTTCTTGAGTTTCTGTTACCTCAATAGATTTTTCTTTGACCTCTTGTGGGTCTAAAATAGAATCTTTAGGAGTATTACTTTGGGAGTGCATAGGTGGTGGGGCAGTAGACCCCTGTCCCGCATTTGAAATAACTACTCCGATCGCTCCTACTACCAATACATTACGAAAAACACTCATGGATTTTTTTATTCGTCTCCAAGTCCAACTGATATTTTAAACTAACGAGTCAACTGCTTTGCCAAAGTCAAAAGTTGAAAATTCAATTAGCGATCGCCCATAGCAGTCAAAATTAGTTCTTCTACTCCTGCCACTGGCCAAATAGGTTTCTTCAGCCGCTCTGCTAATTCTTCTAGGGTCATATCATCCAAAAATAGATTATCTCCTGGTTTGAGCATGACTGAGGGTAAAATAATTCCTTCCCCTAAGTCTCGTCCTTGTAAACCATCTAGCAAATCTTGGCCTGTTAATAATCCAGTGACACTAATACTTTGTCCCCAATAGTTGCTTGATAAGGCCACCATATTTACTTCCAGTCCTTCAATTTGATTGAGTCGCTCGGCGATCGCTGCAAATGCTTTTTCTACTGCATTTCCTACTACCCAGGTTAGCTTTCTTTTGGTGCTTAAGCAAATGTTATTGGCTAAAATTTCTTTGACAGCAGCTTCAAATTGTGATATAAACTGGCGAATTGAACCAACTCCATTGCCAATTTGAGGATAATCTTCATATTCTGAAGCAGGGGGCAGGTCTCGACGGCCAATCAAAAACCATTCGTCAGCTAACCAGATGCAATTAGTCCCAGATGTCTGTCTCAGTTTAGCTTGAATTTCTTGGACTTGGTCTATGACTTCCTCCGCTTTTTCAGTAGTGACGGGTATTAGTTCATCTGAACTAGGGCGAAAGCGAGTTAAACCCACTGGTACAACTGCCACAGATGCTACTGCCGGAATTTCCCCAGTATGAAATTTTGCTAAATCTAATAATGTGCGTTCCAGATGAATACCATCATTAATTCCCGGACAAACTACAACTTGAGCGTGTATTTGCAGTCGCCGTTGTTGAAACCACTGAATTTGTTCGAGTATTTTACCCGCTCTAGAATTTTTCAGCAGGCGTGATCGCAATTCTGGTTCAGTAGCATGGACAGAAACATAAAGTGGTGAGAGTCGCATTTGTTCTATTCTCTCCCACTCCCGTTGTGGAAGGTTAGTTAAAGTCAGGTATGAACCGTAGAGGAAACTGAGACGATAGTCATCATCTTTTAAATAGAGAGTTTCTCGTTTACCTGGTGGTTGTTGGTCAATGAAGCAAAACGGACAACGGTTATTACATTGAATTAAACCATCGAACAGAGCGGTAGAAAATTCTAAACCCAAGTCTTCATCGTAGTCTTTTTCGATTTCAATGTGGTGAGTTTTGCCTTTAGCATCGATGACCTCTATTTCTAGATATTCGTCAGCACAAATATATTGATAGTCGATCAAATCTCGTGGTTGTTGTCCGTTGATAGAGGCGATCGCATCTCCTGGTTCAAAACCAATTTCGGCAGCGATGGAGTCGGGGATAATTTTAGTTATTAAAGCAGGTTTGATAGAAGTTTTACTCATGTTACCAAGGAAAAAGGAAGAGGGAAAAAAGAAATAAGGAACAGGACTTACGCATGATGAACGAGTGTTACAGCGGTTTTCATTAAACAGCTATCAGCTTGTAGGGGCGAATGGCCATTCGCCCCTACTTGGGTTTAAATCCTTTTCTAAATATGGCGTTGCTGATTCTGGGTATGATTTTGCCCCCCTAACCCCCCAATTTTGGGGGGAATAAAACTCTAAAAGTCCCCCAATTTTGGGGGATTTAGGGGGCTTGACTAGAATCAAATAATCGCGCATTCATACTTCAATTCAGCAACGCCCTAAATATTTACTGCTGAGTGCTGAGTGCTAACCGCTTTTTGAAGCATTTTTTTCTCTACTTTTCCGTTCAGTCTTAGGGCTAATTTCTCTGCTGGTACGCTGGTACTCATGAACAATGGGTAGTCGCTCTGCTTGAAATTTAGCTAAAGCTTCATTAATTGTCTCACCTTCTTCTAAATATCGAGATAAAGCCAAGGCATCCTCAAACCCTGATGTCATTCCTCTACCACGACTAGGACTTTTTGCGTGAGCAGCATCCCCAATCAAGAGGACGTTTCCATGATAAAGTTGAGGTATAGGATCGATATCATAGGAAAAATTACAAACAATCTGGTCATTTGGGGTAGATTCAATAATTTTTCTGCCTGTTTCAGGAACTTTTGCCAATTCTTGGTCAGGAATTCCTATATTGTGGGGTCGAGGTAAGTTACATTCGGATTCTTCTTGATCTTTTTCAAGAAAAAATCCCCAATGGGTATAACCATGACCAATATCAAAGAAACTTGCATAAATTCCACTACTTCGGACGTAAAGCAAGAATAACCCATCTTGACAAAATTCGTCTTCTTTAACAATTCCACGCCAAACAATATCACCTAAATAAGATAATTGTGCATCAGATACCACAAAATTCCTGAGTTTTGAATAAATTCCATCACTTCCTATCAATAAATCTCCTTCCCACTGACTCCCATCTTCAAAATAGGCAATTACCTTATCTTCTGTTTGTTCTAAATGGCTAAAACAAGCGTTACAATGTAGGCAATATTCGGGCAAATAGGCAAGAATTGATTCTAAGATAGCTTTACGATGGATTAAAATTCCAGGAATCTCTTTCTCTTCATATTCTACCTGTTCTTGGTTGACAACATCGTCTTTGAAGTTACGAAATTCAAAAGTTTTTGCAGGCACACCTTTG
>NZ_JAAHGK010000088.1:0-10427 GCF_010672505.1 Okeania sp. SIO2B9
ACTATTTTTCAGAAATTGAATCCTCTTTTGAGAAAATTCACGAACTTCTGAGAGAAGAAGGGATAGCAATTATTGTAATAGCCATAAAAACAGAAATAAGCGAACCTTATTACTATGTAAATCAGCGACTTGATCAAAGATCAATGCTTTTTAGCGACGATTTACATCAATTCTTTTCTGAACACAATATTTCTGTTCATCAAGAAATTATAGAATCTCCATTGAATATTACAGAATGTTTTCAGAAAGATTCTCATTTGGGTAAACATTTACTAGATTTTATAGTTGGTGCTAATACGACATATTTTTCTCCTTCGCAATTACAAGTATTGCTGGATTATTTGAGCAGCAATTCCCAAAAATTGGAGGGGGGAGAAATTATGATTCCAACTTCTGTAAGCTTTTATTATTTTCAAAAGAAGAAGGAAGAAGAAATAAAAAATTCGATGGAGGAGTCAGGAGTCAGGAGTCAGGAGTCAGGAGGGAAGAAAGAAGAATAAAGAAGAGGAAAAAAATCAAGTTTTTTGATCACTAATTAGGGTTTGCGTATGGAAAGTCTTTTTGCTGGGGTAGGAGACAGGAAGAACAGGGAATGAGCGAGGAGGTAGGAATAAGAATTGTCTCTCAATTTTTCTGCCATAATCATCCCAAAATACTAGCTTTTTGAGATTTTTCCACCGAAAAGCTGGTACTTTTTTCAACTCTAAAACGCTAAAACCTTTATCTGTCAATACTTTTAGAATTGATCGGTAAGCCCTAATTATCCGGACATGATATGAGTTATGAACGAGTGGAAAAAGACGAAAATAGGATTGATTCAAGAAATTAATAATTGACAAGAGATTATTAATATGCAAGCAGATGTTAATGAGGGAAAATTAAATCTATTCGTTAATCAATCTATGAATTAAACTATGCCAAATTAAACCAACAATAATTAACCCTAAACCAACTAACCAAATTTGTTGCTCCACCCAAAAAGCTAAAAACAAACAAGCAGCTAAACCAACCCAAACTAACCACTTAGGATAAAGTCTCTCCTCTGGAGAAAGTTTCAGAGCAGCAAAATTAGTAATAGCATAATAAATCAAAACATTAAAAGCACTAAAAGACCAAGTATTTTTTACATCACCAATTAAAACTAAAAAAGCGATCGCTACTCCCACTACTATCAAAGCTATATTTAATAATTAATTATTAATTATTACCTATCCTTGAAAAGAAGAGGATTGACTGACAGGAAAATTAAAGTTATTCGTTAATCAATCTATGAATTAAACTATGCCAAATTAAACCAACAATAATTAACCCTAAACCAACTAACCAAATTTGTTGCTCCACCCAAAAAGCTAAAAACAAACAAGCAGCTAAACCAACCCAACCTAACCACTTAGGATAAAGTCTCTCCTCTGGAGAAAGTTTCAGAGCAGCAAAATTAGTAATAGCATAATAAATCAGAACATTAAAAGCACTAAAAGACCAAGTAGTTTTCACATCCCCAATTAAAACTAAAAAAGCGATCGCTACTCCCACCACTATCACAGCTATATAAGGCGTGGTTTGCTCACTATTCAATCTAGCAATAACTTTCGGTACATCTCGACGACGCCCCATTGCTAACAAAACCCTGGACAAACCCAAAATTAAATTTAACAACACTCCCAACATTGCCGTCACAGCACCAATAGCAATTAACTTCGGAATCACAGGAACACCTAAACCTCCTACTCTGGCAATAACTTCTAGAGGAGCAGCTAAACTAACATCTGCTGTAGATAATTTATTAATAACTTCCTGACCAACCACCACAGTAACCACAGCGATCGATATATATAACAGACAGGTAACTATCATAGTTAAAGCGATCGCTCTCGGAATAGTACGTCGTGGTTCCTTAACCTCCTCCCCCAAAGTTGCAATACGACCGTAACCAGTATAAGCAACAAACATTAAAGCAGCAGCTTGAAGTAAAGATGCTATAGGTTTATCCCCAGGAAAAAAAGGCGTTAAATTTTCCCCAGCAGACCATACTACTTGAGGCACCCCTGCCAAGATAAACAAAACCAGAGAAAATAACGTAATCGAAACAATAATAATATTAGTAAAATTAGAACGACGAATTCCACTTAACACAACTATTGTTAATACAACCACAGCAGTTAAAGCAGTCAACACCAACCAAGTTTGATTATTGATACCAAAAGCATTCAGCAAATAACCAGCAAAACCCAAAGCAGCAGTTGCAGCAGAAGCACTTTTCGCCAACAGAAACATCCACCCCGCAATAAAACCCAACCAATGATTCAGATATTTATAACCATATTCATAAGTACCACCACTCACAGGATGATTTGCTGCTAACTGGGCGCTATTAAAACCATTGCAGATAGCAACAACAGCACCTATTGCCACCGCAATAATTACCGATGGACCCGAAATACCAGCAGCAATACCAATACTGACAAATACTCCAGTACCCACAATTGAACCTAAACCCATGAGGGTAGCGCCGAACACACCAATTTCTCGTCGAAGTAAAGGCGGAGATGTCATGAGATTTTTATCCTTAGTATAGTAATATGATTTTAGTTGTGAGATATTGGATACTTTTAGAGAACAGGGAACAGGGAACAGGGAACAGGGAACAGGGAACAGGGAAGAAGAAAAAAATAAAATATATCAATAAGATAACTGCTATATTCCTTCCTTTAAAGGAACACCTCAATTCTCACATCTGATTCGGTGATTGCTATATTTTTGTTTTTTATATAGCAGAAGGAAAAATCTGGCGTTGTCTGAATTTTAAGCATTTGATATGTCCGCCCCCTTTGCTTCGATTGCTATAGAATCCTTATGGTATCTTTGCACGGGGTACGGGTTTTTGGCAAAGGAGTCATTTCAGTAGGGGTTATATCAAATCCTTTCGGGTTCGGTATAAAAAAATGTTCCATCTGAGCGCCATTGCCACATCTTTCTCGATATCCCCACCTCTCCATCTCCCCATCTCCCCACACTCCCCACACTCCCCACACTCCCCACACTTCCCACCCTCTTTCTTCCTTCTTCCTTCTTCCTTCAGACTTCAGACTTCTTCCTTCTTCCCTCTTCCTTCAGACTTCAGACTTCAGAAGCATCTCCACCAACAACAACATTCCTAATACGCAAACTCGGACCGCCACAACCAACAGGTAAACCATCTTGCCCACCCTTACCACAACCCCCTGACTCATCCCAATAAAAATCATCGCCGATCGCCTCAATATCAGCCAAAGTCTCAAACACATTTCCAGAAAGAGTCACATCCCGCACGGGTTCAGCTAACTTACCATTTCTAATCATCCAAGCTTCTCCAGCACTGAAAGTAAACATTTCCCCATTAGTCATTCCACCCAACCAGTTGCGAGCATAAACTCCCTCCTTAATATCAGTAAATAAATCTGAAGTAGGAGTATTTCCTGGTGCTATCCAAGTATTAGTCATCCTGACTATAGGTGGATAATGATAGTCAAGACAGCGTGCATTACCCGTCGGTGCTTCTCCCAATTTTCCCGCAGTCTCCCGCGAGTGTAAACGTCCTACCAAAACGCCATCTTGAATCAACTGGGTAGTAGTTGCTGGAGTACCTTCATCATCATATATATAACTACCCCGATGTACTTCTTCTTCTACATTATTATTTAGGAAGGGCGACACCTTAGCACCATCAAATATTTGTAAATTTTCTGGACCAAACCTCCGACCAATTGTCATTACTTCCAATAAATCAGGATTTTCGTAGACCATATCTGCTTCCGAGAGATGACCAAAAGCTTCATGAACAAATAGACCTGTAAGAATTGGGTCAATAACTACAGTGTAAGTATTACCTTGAACAATTGGTAAAGCTAGAGAATTTACAGCTCTTTCCGCAGCACTGCGAACATAATTATCTAAATTAGTTAAATCTTCATAAGCTTTGCGGGAACCAGTAGTTTCCCTACCTGTTTGTACGGTTTCCCCATCCCTGGCGGTGGCAGCAAAACGTATTTCCATATCTACCCAAGATTTTTCTAGCATAGTGCCTTCGGAAGTAGCGAGAATTACTTTTTGGGTACTATCCCCATAACGAACAGATACGGTGGCAATTCGACCATCAACACTCCGCAATATTTGGCCATAATGTTCGCATAGTTCTTTTTTGTTGGCCAAAGATATATGGCGTGGATCTGTACCTGTGAGATGAACTGCATGAGTTGCTTGAATTATGGGGATGGGAGCTAGAATTGTTTCTTCTTCTCCAATCAATTTGGCCACAGCGATCGCCTCTTCTATTCTGTTTTTCAAGGTTGAGAGTTGATTAAAGCTGGCAAAACCCCAACCTCCTCGGTAACAAGCTCGAACTTGACCACCTATGGAAAGACCTTCGCTTAAGGTTTCTATTTTGTTGCCTCGCAAGAGAATATCTGTTCCTTGAGATTCTTCTAGGCGAATGGCCAAATAATCCACTTGAGAACTATAATTAGCGAGCAAGTCGGATAACATATTTTTTGCGTCAGTCAGTAATACAGGCATTAGAGGTTTTGATAAGTTAAAAAAGGTGGGATGTTGACAAATTGAATGGGCATCGAACTTATTCAATTTGCTGCCGATTCAGCTAAAAACTTTAATATTATAGTAATTTCAAATAATTATTTCAGATAGTCAGAAGCAAAATTATTTGTGAAATCTTTCAATTGAATTGCTATTAGTTAAAGTTTTCTATCAATTCAACAATCAAATTATTGACTTTTTTCATAATAAGCGGAGATTGCGGTTATTTAGTTCGGTTCTACCAACATCAGTAACGGATAAATACCGATACCCTAAGTATTAATGATTTACTTATTTTTTGGACAACTAATCGGGGAATGCTTCAATCTATAGCAATTCGCAAAAAGAGTGAGGTACAAAATTCCTTGGTTTTAGGCATTAGGGAGTAGGGAGTAGTAATTCTGGTTCTGTAGGGATCGATAAAAAAGAAAAACAACTGTACCTCATTAGCTTGGGAAAGACTATAACTAAGGAAGAGGAGCAATTTTCCCATTAATTAAATATGATCCAATTTTTTCTTCTTGTGCGGAAAACTTAATACACAAAATTTAAGATATAAGACAAGAAAAAAATATTGAAAGTTTTGCATTTTATTTTACTATTTTTTTTAGCAAAGCTAGTTAAAGTTTCTGTAGAAGTTTAAATTTATCTTTTTATTTTGGGTTTAATACCCCACCGTCAACGGGGGTGTTTACAATTGGTTGGAGGTTGTAGACGCGGAGCGGCTTGTCGAAGACTATCCCCATCCATTTTTTCTTCCTTCTTCCTTCTTCCTTCTTCAACAGTTAATAAATTAAGATTATTTATTTATATTATGAAAAAAATGGACAACTATAACTATATATTACCAACTGTAAGTGACATTTTTGCCCTCGAAATGTCAAGTGATGATTTGCCTAAAAAAACAATGGAACTGGCAAAAGAAAATTCTCCTCCTTCTATGAGACAGAGAAATCAAAATTTGTATTCAAAGGCTCAAAAGGAATGGTATAGTGCGATCGCTACTGTTAATCAATTATTGGAAAATTCATCAAAAAAGTCTGGTTCTCAAGATTTTCAAAATCAAGAGATGACAAAAACTATTTATTCATTAAATGAGAGAGATTTTATCGACAATTCAAAAAAATCTACTCCTAATTCGTTATTCTCTGATATCAAATCATATCGTGGATTAGTATTATCTAGTCCTACTCCTATCTTAACAAATCCTGCTTTAACTAATAATTTTTATACTTCAGTTTTTACCAGTAAAATACAGGAAAATTCAGACTGGTTATCCATTTTTAGAAGACAAAGTTTGCCTCTATTACCAGCAGCAGATAGTATTAATTCCTTATCTACTGTTATACCAATACTACCTTTATCAACTAAAGACCCAATAACAAATGAGCAGTTTTGTTTGGTTTTAACTGCTGAGTTTAGTTTAGTTATGGTCTTAGGAAAAAGCATAAATAATACACCAGCTTTTCAATTTTCTTTTGACCCAGAAGTAGTTGAAAGAGCATGGATTATCTTACGTCAACGAATAGTATTACCTACCCATTTTTATTCTCAAAATGTCGATAAACATCAAAAAATAATCGATCAATATTCTCAAAATTTAGCAATTTTAGACGGTGTTTTTGATAAATTTACACCCCGCGAACCAGACTATAAAATAGTTATGAAATTTAGTCGTTTATTATTAGATAATTTACCAACTGTAGATAGTAAAAATAAAATATTAGAACTCAATACTGATGACCAAAGTCTAAAAGACCGGGAAATTACTGTATCGCTAAAATCTCCCATTGAAAATTTCAAATCTCCTGATGTAGAATTGTTACAAGCGATCGCTCATGAAGTCAAAACTCCTTTAGCCACAATTCAGACTTTAACTCGCCTATTATTAAAACGTCCTCATCTAAATCAAGAAGTAATAAAAAAGCGTTTACAAATGATTGATGCTGAATGTACTTCCCAAATAAACCGCTTTAATCTAATTTTTAGAGCGACAGAATTAGAAACTCAGCAACTCTTAAAAGAAAAACATTCATACCTACAATTAACAACTATTCCTCTAGCTCAAGTATTTGAAAATAGTATACCTCATTGGCAACAAAAGGCAACTCAAAGAAATCACACTCTAAAAGTTATTTTACCTCCTAATATGCCAACGGTTGTTAGTGACCCTGTTATGCTTGACCAAGTATTAGGAAATTTGATTGAAAACTTTTCGCGAAATTTACCTCCTGGCAGTCTTATTCAGGTAGAAGTAATGTTAGCTGGAAGTCAGTTAAAATTACAGCTTAAATCTGATTCTAATATGGGTGGAAAAAGTCACTCACCTTTTACAAGTTGCACAAAAACACCCTTTAAATCTATCGGTCCTTTATTAATGTTTCAACCAGAAACAGGTAATCTTAGTTTAAATTTAAAGGTGACTAAAAATCTTTTTCAAGCAATGGGAGGAAAATTAGTAGTGCGACAACGACCAACAAAAGGGGAAATTATGACTATTTTCTTACCAGTTCAATAATTTATAGCTAATCTTTAGAAGGAGAAATAATGACTATTTTCTTGCCAGTTCAATAATTTATAGCTAATCTTTAGTAAGCATTCAGCAGGAAGAGTTGACCACGAATAACTAAATGCTTAGAATCTTTTTTGTTAATAAAGTATAACACGCTCGCTCTTACAGAGTACTTCCCCTTTGTATGTCGGCGATAGCTATTAAGAGGGTTATATCAAATCCGCTCGGGTTCGGTATAAAAAATGTTCCATCTTCAGCTATTGCCAAATATGAAGCTTATTTCCCCAAACTCCCCAAACTCCCCACAAATTACACCAATGCTACCGGATTTGATATTATGCGCCAGCAAAACTACCGTTTCTTCCCTTGAAAAGGGAAGCTTTAAACATGAATTATTTAATTGTTAATTATTCAGTAATTGGTATAGCAATCCGCGCTTATGTTGTCAGATTTTCTAAATGCAGGGTTTGGTCTCCAAATCCCTTGGCGCTTTGGTTTAGAGACCAAACCCCTACAATTTTTTCTCACGAATGATTTCATATTGCTATATAAGATTTATATATATTTCTAAACATATATTTGTTTTAGTAAAGAAATGTTTTTAAGCCATTGCATTTCCAAGAAATTTAAGGTAATAAACTAATAATCAATTAGGAGCTAAGTAGGAAGGGCTGAATAAAGTTGAGACTGATGGTTATAAGTCTCTTGAGAGATATTAAAGTTTTACAAGCAGTCACAGTTCGGAGTTTTCATACAGAAATAACCTGACTTATTTAACATAACCTACTATCTCCTTTCTATTCTATTAGACCATAATTATTGGTAAATTATTGATGAGTAAAATAGCTAATTGGAATCCAGAAAATATAGATTTTTGGCAACAACAAGGATCGAAAATAGCAAATCGTAATCTTTGGTCTTCTATCCCTTGTTTATTATGTGCTTTTGCTATATGGCTCTATTGGAGTATTATTACCGTACAAATGAAGAACTTAGGTTTTCCATTTGAGACAGCTCAACTTTTCAACTTGAGTGCAGTTGCTGGACTTACTGGTGCAACTTTACGCATTCCAAATTCCTTCTTAGTTGCTATATCCGGGGGAAGAAATGTAATCGTTATCACCACAACATTACTAATTATTCCGTCATTAGGTACAGGGATAGCTCTACAAAACTCTAATACTCCCTATAGTCTTTTCATTATCTTAGCTGCCTTGTCTGGTTTTGGAGGTGGAAATTTTGCTTCCTCCATGTCTAACATCAGCTTCTTCTTTCCCAAGAAAAATCAAGGAGCAGCTTTAGGTTTAAATGCAGGTTTGGGGAATGTGGGTGTTAGCGTCATGCAGGTTTTATTACCTTTTGTAATGACAATTCCATTATTCGGAACCTTGAGTGGACAGGGAATTCCCTTACCTACAGACATAGGAGATAAAACTGCCGGAACATTAGTTTGGATACAAAACTGTGGACTGGTTTGGGTTCCTATTTTGGTCATCCTAGTGATTAATGCTTGGTTTAACATGAATAATTTAGTAACAGCTAGTCCCGATGTTGGTTCAACAATAAAAGAGACTTTAACAGCTTTATTAAAGTCTCTTGCCCTAATTTTCTGTGCTTTTGTTAGTGCAGCAATCGGGTTATATATGCTTCTGGTAGTAAATATTAATATGTGGATTGTTTTACCAATCACAATTGCCTTGACTGTGGTAATTATGGGTATGGTGCAAAAGCCTTTCCAAATTTCCCTCACTCCCCAATACCGGATTTTTAAGAATAAGCATAATTGGATTATGACTTGGTTATATACCATGACATTCGGTTCATTTATTGGTTATTCAGCAGCCTTTCCTTTATTAATTAGAATTGTATTTGGAGAGTTACCAGATGGTACAGTAAATCCCAATGCTATTAATCCTTTTGCTTATGCTTGGTTAGGTCCTTTAGTAGGTTCATTGATTCGACCTTTAGGTGGTTGGTTGTCTGACAAACTAGGAGGTGCAAATGTTACCCATTGGGATACAATTGTGATGATTGGTTCAGCTTTGGGAGTAGCTTATTATGTTAAACAAGCAAGTGTTTCTCAAACTCCTGAAGTTTATTTCATGCCATTTCTCATCCTTTTTCTCATTCTTTTCATTACTACTGGTATAGGTAATGGTTCAACTTTTCGGATGATTCCCATTATTTTTGAACCAAATCAAGCCGGACCAGTTTTAGGCTGGACTTCAGCGGTTGCTGCTTATGGTGCGTTTATTATTCCTAAAGTTTTTGGTGGTCAAATCAAAGCTGGTCATCCTGAATATGCACTGTATGGTTTTGCGGTTTATTACCTCAGTTGTTTAATTGTTAATTGGTGGTTTTATGCCAGAAAAAATGCTGAAATTAGTTGCTAATTGAGGTTAATTGATAATTTAAAATATGGAGAAATCAATCAGGCAAATACCTGTAACTCATCTGGAAGATACTCTAAGTAAAATATGCAAATTGACGGATTTTCATTATGGTGAAATTTGGTTGCCTAACCGGGAAAATAATTTATTAGAACTTAGCCCTTATTACCATATTGTTGGGGGTAATTACCAAGATAATTTAGAAAAATTTCACCTCTGTAGTCAAGACTTTATCATATCTGAAGGTGAAGGATTACCTGGACGAGTTTGGTTATACAAACAGCCGGAATGGATACTAAATGTCTCGGTTGAATCGGAAGGATATTTTTTGAGAAATCAAATTGCTAAAGCTTTTGGAGTTATAACTGGCTTTGCTATTCCTATGATAATCGAGGAAAAAGTATTAATGATTCTTGCTTTTTTTGCTTGTGATATTCGCTCTTATTCATCCGATATTTTAGCATTAGCAATGGATGCAACAATACACTTCTAAACTTTTATTGGAGTAATTGATACAGCAGATTCCAAGTATATGAAGTACAGATATTAACAATTAAATGTTTCTAGTGCGGGCATCTTGCTCGCTAAGGTAAGGAACTCATCTTAGGAACTGATATGAATCCAGTAATTTTCCCAACTATATGAGAAAATCATAGATAAAAATCAGATTAATATGACTACTAAAAATCCATATATGAATCTAAGTTGCTAGTAATGTTTATCCTAAATTTATTTATGGGGTTTAGACAGTAAGAAAAAATAACTTTTACCAAAAAATTGGGTTTAACGCCTCGCCCATAAGCGGGCGACTTTTTAGTTGTTTTTTTTTAATAAATATGTTATCGTGCTGTTTAGTTTAGATAGGAATTATGAAAGCTAGATTTAAGTATCGTATCTATCCAACACCGGGACAAAAATACCGATTAGCAAAGCTATTTGGTTGTGTCCGTGTGGTT
>NZ_JAAHGK010000880.1:0-3332 GCF_010672505.1 Okeania sp. SIO2B9
TCGACCCGTAAACATACAGGCTCGATGAGGCAACTGGGGCAAATGAAGCGCTCAAAATCTCAAAGTGCGGACTTTGTTGACGGGGACTTAGAAACCCCGTCCGTCTACACGGCGGGGTAGTTCATCAGTGAAGAACATAAGTGACGATGATGCGAGTTTAGAGGTATCAGTTGTAAGACACTAGCAAAAACAGAGCAACCGAAGAGGGCGGTGTAAACTCTCAGGATTGTCAAGGATAGAGTATAAATTTGAGGGATGCGGTCGGCTTGACCGTGAATACCTGTGGATGAGTAGCCGCCGACGGTCTCGTAGGGACGTTGCATGCAACGTCCCTACAGCAGGAAGTAAACATTAAAATATCACGCTATGTGACGTTTTATGTCAGTTTTATGAAGCAGAAGAATCAGAAAGGATAAAGAAACACCAATCCCAAAGATACTTAACTCAACCTTGATAGTCTGCTTTTGACCCAGGTCTATGCAGGTGAAAGGGAACGGGATGATCGCCTCTTCCCCAACCCTTTCTGACTCAACCCTCGGTACTCCAATTCTGACTAAAATTCACCAACGGCGATCGTATTTCTTAATGTGATTCGCTGTCATATTTTGCTGGCAAAGTTAAGAAATATTCTTAATAATTTTATAGCAAATTACATGAAAATTTTGACCAAAATAAATGCTAAAACTCACTCAGGGATTATTTTTTACCTTTAATTTTGGCAAAGTAAGTATTAGAAATAATAATGATAATTATTTCTAAAAAAAATATACTTGAGCAGTTGATGTTGACATCACAGTAGAAATATGATCGTGTTGCAGCAAAATTCAAACCCCAAATTAATTAATCTATGGTTCATCTCAAGGCCGATGAAAAAGGGAAATTAACAGACCCGATCCCAGGAGGTGAAACTACTCAAAAGGGAGGGAGTATGGCGATGTTAGCGACTTTGACTCCCGCTCCTGTGGCAGTCGCCCCCGGAAAAGGCAGAAATCCTCAGAAATTGGATAAAGAGGATACAGAAAAAGAGTTTTGGCAAGTATGGTGGGAGCATCGAGACCGACTTTATCGCTGCTGTTTGAGGTTGATGAACTCTAACCAGGCAGATGCAGAGGATGCTCTGAGTGATTCCATGCTGAAGGCATTGCATAAGGTGCGCAAGTTCGCGGGGAAAATTGCTAATTTGCCTGCTTGGTTGATGACTCTGACTCGCAACTTATGTCTCGATCTCATCCGCAAACGTTCTCGGAGAGCTGTGGGTGTTGATGATATAGAGTGGGTTGGTGATAGCGGAGAAATGGGAGTGGCGTCGGCGGTGGAGTTGCCGGAGCAAGTTTTGGAGAAGGATGAGAGGTCAGTGGTGATTCGACGGGCGATCGCTTCTTTGCCCGAACGGATGCGGGAAACTTTTATTTTACATTTTTATCAAGAGCTTTCTTATCAGGAAATTGTCGAGCGACAGGGTATTTCCTACGATAGTGTTTACAAGCGCATTTCCCAAGCACGGAAAAAGTTGAAAGAGATGTTGAGCCGTTATTTCATTGATTTTGATGGTTCGGTGTTGGGTACGGAGAAGGAATTAGGGGAAGGCAAAGAGTCGTGCGAGAAACAGGCAGATTTGGCAAATGTTTCGGTGCAGGAGATATCAGCTACTCCAGTGGTGTCTGGGGAAGAGCAGAAGAGGGAAGAGTTGGAAGTTGTGAGTGCGGATATTGCTCCCGAAAATTCCCAGGGGTTGGAGACGATGACGGTATCGGTGTCGGAAGAGTGTGTCGATGTGGATGGGGCTGAAAAATCTGAGTTGGTGGATGGTGCAGGGTTGTCGAAGGCTTTGGTTGAGGAAAAGATTGGTGATGGGGCAAATGTTTGTGGTGAGAAAGTGTTGTCGCTGATGAGGTTAGTTGTGTTGTTGAGTTCGTTGCTGGATGTGAGATGGACTGGATGTGGGGAGGCTCCTTTTAATGAATGGTGGCGCAAGGGGTTGATTTGGCTGGGCGATGGAGGGCGTATCCTAACTGATATTGTTTTACGGCATTCGTGGATAGTCCCGAATTTGCTGAGTTTGAAACGGGATGAGATAGGGATAGGGAGAGAGGGGGCGATCAGCTCAAAACTCCCACGGCAATGTGTTACCTCGATAAGGCAACGGGTAAGAGAAATCTCAAATCGCGAAGAGGTAGAACTGCATCTGCTGAAAGCTCACGATTTCCTAGATTATGGTAGTTTTGTTGCCTACTATGATACGGGATGAGACGAAGAACGATGGCTTCATGGCCAGAGTTGGTGATTTAGATGATTTAAGTTTGTCAGAAATGATATTTAGAAATCGTCTTAGTTGTAAGTCAGTTGCTGCTCAACAGAACCCTTTAGACAGTGGCTGTCATTAGGCGGCAAATCTAGTGCTACAGAATAAAATCTGTAATTGTCAGAGCGATCGCCGGATTTAATAAAGGATAATTCTCCCCTTTATCCAACTGGTTAGCATAAGCTTTAGACAAATTGTAAGCCACCCGCTTATTAAAAGCAGTCATTCATGCCACTTGCATTTCAATAATTACAATAGAACCGTCAAACAAAACTGCTTTAACATCCAAAGTAGGGACGAATGGCCATTCGTCCTTATACCAATTTGATAAATGTTTGTTACAAATGGTAGAAGTGAGAAAGAAGGAAGAGGGAAGAAGGAAGAAGGAAGAAATATTTAAAAAGATGGAATAACGATATAAATAACTATCTAAAATGAACTAGAATAGCTATTTTTAAGCATATCTGATCGAGGTCTACTTTTTTGTAGCATTCTTTTTTCAAATTGGTATTACCGATAATTTGACCAGGATTAAAAGGGTTGACAATTGTCAAAGATTCAATGGTTTTTTCTCCATCATAAATTATCGCATTCAGGAAACTAATTAAAATTTCTTTGCTTTGCTCGGAACCAAAGATTTTTTTAAAAGCATAATCAACTTTAGGATTGATAAATTTCATAGTAGTATTTCTCCTTATAAACGTTCCTGTAACCAACTTTCTAAATCTGCCAAACTATTAAAACTTAAAAACACCTTCACTAAATTCTCTACATCTACCAAAGGCAAACCTTCTATCTGACTACTAATGTCTTGAGAAACCTCTCCAAAACGTTGAGTTATTAAAAGTTTTACTAGAGCGATAGTTTGATCGAGCCGTCCTCTTGCTTCTCCTTGTTGTTCAGCATAAGCTATCCTTCCTCTTTCATCTTGCATCGCTATCCCTCGGTTTTCAACTATCTCTAATTCCTCTGGACTCATATTAATAAAATTGGCAATATTTAAAGCTTGTTCTATTTCCGCAACTTCCCA
>NZ_JAAHGK010000881.1:0-3332 GCF_010672505.1 Okeania sp. SIO2B9
TCTGGAGGGAACTGGAAGAAGATGAAGATTTGGTCTGGCGATCGCGCTGCGTAGGATCTGGCTTATCTCTATCATCCACAAGGGTTTCGGCATCATAGCCCCCCTTACGAAGGGGGGTTGGGGGGATAGATGCCAACATCACGGCAAAATAACTCATCAAGGTTGTTTTTCCTGAACCCGGCGCACCTAATATTACAAATTTCCGTGACTGACTTTGAGTTAATAATTCTGAGGCTAAAAATTTTCTGCCAGTAGTATTTATCAATAATTCCCTTTCCAGTTTTTCCCCACTTCCTGCTAATAATAAATCCCTTTCAAAACCTCCTCCTGTTGAGACATCTTCTACTACATCTGGCATAACAAAAATATAGGCTAATTTCTCAGACTTTTCTACTTCTTGCCCAGGTACAGAAATGCCAGCAAATTTCACATCATCAAACCAATTTGCTAACTGTTCAAAATAATTTTGTTTGGCTACTTGGAATTTGATATAAGTATCAGTTTGTTGAAAGTAAGCATTCACAAAAGTTTCTATCCAAGGTTGTAGAGATTGTTGATTTATTTGAATATTTTTTATCTGTGATTCTTGTTGAAAAATAGTAATTAAAATATCAATATCTGGCTTGCCTTGACTAATTAATGGTTTTTGTAATTCCTTCAAAACGGCAGAATGTTGAAAATATTGACTGATAAATTTATTAACTCCATTCCAACCATCTTGTTTAGCTGAATAAAATAAAAGCTGTTGCGGTAGAAGCTGATTTTCCCATTCCTTCACAGCTTTTTCTCCAGATTTAATTGCTTTTTCTATATCTGTTTTATTGAGAGATTGAGTGAAGCTTTTACTTCCTTTTTCCCAAGCAGTATCCCACAATGAATCTGCTATTTTTGATAATCCCCAACCTGCTAAACCTACTAAACCTGCTTCCATAATTTTATATATAGTAACCTGTCAATTCTATTTTATCGCACTACATCTTTTGGTATTTGACAATAAGTTTGAGTTGTAAGAAAAGTCGTGACTGTAGCAATATTTTATGAAATTAGTATAATTGGAATGATTAAAAGACTTTAAACAAATACAAGAGCGATCGCTCTACCCCACTGTTTTTTAGTAGCTCCACAGAATGCAGATTAATCATCCGTGTATCTGTGGCCAAGTCCTTGTCTAGCAGTTGCTCAAATGTAATAGTAAGTAGTTGAAGGTAATTTCAGTTATCAGTTAGTCTCTTCTCGAGGAGCTACGCTAACAGTACCTCTGCAATCAGAAGGCTTTAAATCTGGAATATTATCTTTTCTGTTGGTCGATGGTCGGTCAGGGAGGAGACCCGTTCTTGCAGACCCGCTCCCCTGTTAGCGTTTGCGGTAGCATTCCGGAACGGAAAGCTTTGCGGTAGCAAACGCCATTCCATCCTACGGGAAGATCCGAAGATCGACCGCTTTTTATCCCCTTAAAAGGGGAGGCCTCAGACCACAATTTTTCGGTAAAATTGAACAACTTATGTTTTTCCCTGATATGATACTTAATCTAAAAATCATTACCACTAAGCAACGCCAGAATTGAACTTCTGACTTCTGACTTCTGACTTCAGTAAAGTGCTAGACATCAAAACTACAGGATTCATTTGCAACTTTGCATAAATCAAGCAATACTGTTAGCCCAATTTTTAGCCCATTCCAAAGTCTGCTTAACCTGCTGCATATCCGCACCTTCACAATAAAGCCGCAAAACAGGTTCAGTACCACTAAACCGAATCAATAACCAACGACCATCAGCTAACCGCAACTTATACCCATCTATAGTCAAACAATCAACCACTTTTTGTCCGGCAACCTCCGTCAAAGGATAACTTTGTAACTGCTCCAACAAACGCGATCGCACCTCCATATTAGGCAAAGGTAAATCTATCCTGTCATAAACAGAACTAAAACCTGTTTTTTCTTGAAGTTTGCCGTAAATTGCACTTAAATCTTCACCAGACATTACCACTGCTTCTAACAAATAGAGTGCTGATAATAAAGCATCCCTTTCCGGAATATGAGTACCATAACCAATACCCCCAGACTCTTCTCCACCCACAAGCACCTGAGTTGACAACATCCGGTCGGCAATATATTTATAACCAATGGGAGTTTCAAAAATTGGCATATTATATAATTGTGCCACCTTGGGAAATAGATCCGAACCACTAATAGTCTTTACAACTTCCCCACTAAACCCATGCCTAGTTGTCAGATGTTCTATCAGAATAGGAATTAAAATTTGGGAGCTGAGAAAATTACCCTCACCATCCACAGCAGCAATGCGATCGCTATCTCCATCAAACACTAATCCAATGGATAAACTTCCCTGATTTGCTGCTCGATAACTTTTCATTTCCTTAAAAAGTTTACTCAAATAGCGAGGCAAAGGTTCAGGGGCACCACCATCAAATAAAGGGTCGCGATTACCATTAACCTCTTGAATTTCCACTCCCAGTATCTTTTGCAACCCTCCAGCAGCAGCACCGTGCATTACATCTGCAAAAACTTTTAATTTTCCCTCATTAATAGCAGACTTAATGTTGTTAATATCTACCATTTTTTGTAGAGTTTCACAATAACTAGGCCAAGGATTAAAACTTTCTATTTTGCTCCCCTGAAGCCTATCTTTTTCTACTTCAACTGTTAATAATTCTTCTATTTGTTGTGTAATTTCTGGAGGAACTGACCCACCAAAAGCACCCTTTACTTTTAACCCTAAATATTTTCCTGGATTATGACTAGCAGTCATTACGATTGCCCCAAGAGCTTGTTTTTCAAATGCTGCCCAACTAAAAGCTGGAGTAGGAGCATAAGTATCTGTTAATAGCACATCAAACCCTACATTTTGAATAGCTTCAGCAGCAACTTGGGCAAATTCTTCGGCCATAAACCTACGATCATAACCAACAATTACTGTTTTACTATTATTCGTAGAATCAGCATAATTTTTCTCTAAAATTCGCGCTGCGATTGGAGCTACTAAAGAAACCCGTTCAAAAGTAAAATCATCAGCTATAACACCGCGCCAGCCATCTGTTCCAAATTTTATTGGTTTAGCCATACCATAAATCTCTTTAATATATAGATTTGTTTGTTTAATTATAGCAATCAGGAATCAGATGTGAGAATTGAGGTATTCCTTTAAAGCATAGAATATAGTAGTTATCTTATTCTTATGTATTCGTTTCTTCCCTCCATACCTATTCCCTATTCCCTCCATACCTAAAACAAAAGTATCCAATATCTCACAACTAAAATCATATTGCTATATTTGCTTTAACTCTTAGCTTTTTCCCCTACTTTTCTAT
>NZ_JAAHGK010000882.1:0-3328 GCF_010672505.1 Okeania sp. SIO2B9
GTTGCCAGTCTCAGAAAATTAGTAAATTCATCAAACTATCTGCAAATATTTTTCTGAGGAGTCGGTAAATTTTGCCAAAGTTATCGGGATTTTTTCTGTGACAAAATTTGTGAATGAAATCAGAATTATCTTCTATTTCTCCCCTCAATCAAAATTACTGGAGTTGCCAAATTATCTCCTGAGTTGCCAGTCTCAGAAAATTAGTAAATTCATCAAACTATCTGCAAATATTTTTCTGAGGAGTCGGTAAATTTTGCCAAAGTTATCGGGATTTTTTCTGTGACAAAATTTGTGAATGAAATCAGAATTTTCTCTGACTCCCTCTTGTCAGAAAAAATTAGTAGAGCGAGTCAAACTTACCCTACTATTTCTACAACTAAAGTCTACAATTTAGGAATTTTTATTGCCGAAAAATCTGTCGATTAAACCTTAGCTTCTTCCTTAACCAACTTATCCCAACCTAAATCCTTCAAAGCATGATTTCGACGCAACGGACGAGTTACTAATTCCAAAATATCACGAGCATTTGTAAACCCATGAATTTGAGCAAAAGTAAACTCAACAGACCACTTAGTATTAATTCCTCTCGCTTCCAAAGGATTAGCATGAGCCATACCAGTAATTACCAAATCTGGCTTCAATTCATAAATCCTTTGAATCTGATTATAATTATCAGGTTTCTCAATAATCTTAGGCAAAAGCGTACCCATTTCGTTACAAGTTTTTTCCAACATTTCCAACTCAGCTTTTTGATATCTTTTATCCATATAAGGAATACCAATTTCTGAACAAGTCATACCACAACGAATCAAAAAACGAGCCAAAGAAATCTCCAGCAAATTATCACCCATAAAGAAGACAGATTTACCACGAATTAACTGAATATAGTCTTCCAAATTTTCCCAAATTTGCTTTTCTCGTTCTGCTAATCCTTGAGGTTCAATGCCAAAAACAGAACAAATCTTCTCAATCCAAGCCCTACTTCCATCCGGTCCGATAGGGAATGGCGCACCAATTAATTTACACTTCCGACGACGCATTAAAGTAGTAGCAGTCCGACTCAAGAAAGGATTTAAACCTGCCACATAATATCCCTCTTCAATTACTGGTAATTCTGTGTAACGTTTAGCAGGCAACCAACCAGAAACTTTAATCCCTTGCTTCTTCAATTCCAAAGTTAATTGAGTTACAACTGGGTCTGGTAAAGAGCCAAATAAAACTAAAGGTGGATGCTCAACATACTCAGATTCTTCCGCAGCAACCTCCTCTTTTTTCTTACCAAAACTTAAGAGTTTTTGTATGCCACTTCGTTCTTCTTTTTCCGCTTCAGGAGCTTGATTAGGACAACGAGCTGCCATAGCTGCTAAGACAGTATCTTCCCCTTGAGTAAAGGCATAATCCAAACCATTAGCACGAGCAACCACAATTGGAATACCAATTTCTGACTCTAATTTAGGAGCCAAACCTTCCAAATCCATTTTGATAATTTCAGTGGTACAAGTACCAATCCAAACTATCACACTGGGGTTCCTATCACGCTTAATTTGTAAACATAAACGTTTCAATTCATCATAATCATTTAACTTAGCTGAAATATCGCCTTCTTCTAACTCAGCCATGGCGTAACGAGGTTCAGCAAAAATCATTACTCCCATGGCATTTTGTAAGAAATAACCACAAGTCTTAGTACCAATTACTAAGAAGAAACTATCTTCAATTTTTTGATAAAGCCAAGATACACAACTAATCGGACAAAAAGTATGATAATTACCAGTTTCACATTCAAAAGTTAAAGCTTCAGGTGCAACAGTATTAGTCATAAAAAAATACTCCTATTTATCAATAATTTTTTTGGGGAAAAATCAATGCTAATGCTAGTAAAAAGTCTACTTTTATGTAAGCATTTTCTACAGAATCCTACGCAAACAGCCGTCAGTTATTAGCTATCAGCTATTAATCTTGGGAAAGATCATAGTAATCGATAAATTGAAAAATAATAAAAAATTATTGCCAAACTCTCTTTGCCCAACCTTAGAAATAATTATTCATTATTAATTGCTGAGAGCTGACAGCTAATAGCTGAATGCTTACTTTTATAGCACGACAAAAAAGTGTGAGGATCGTTGAAAAATCTATAAGTTGACAGGTAATAGGTAATAGTTTTGAGTTAAGTAGATAACTGATTTCTCATCGCTATGTATTAGACATAGGCGTGAAAAAGATATAGACTTTTTGTAAAAGTAGGGAATAGGGAAGATGTTTTTAGCAAAAAAACACGGAAAATGATTTTTTGAGTTATTAAACTCTAGTTTATAGCAAATAAAGGGCAAGTTTATTTTCTGGAGATGTCTATTGAAATATAGCAAGGAACGAGTTGGTGTTTGACATAAATTAATGATGAACCGTAAGACAGAGAAATACTTTTCCCACTGTTGCCTGTTGCCTATTTCCTACCATAGCATTGATAAATTACATTTTTTTGAACTGTGTTTTTTTTGAGTAAAAGAAATCATCCTTGATGCTAATACTATTTCAACCAGCACAGCCATATAAATCAATAGTTAATGTAACTTTTATATCTGCTAAAAATCAAAACATCGCAAATAAAACAAACCAGTCAATATCAATTTTCCTATTGTTTAACCGTAAGCATTCAGCTATTAGCGGTCAGCGCTTCCCTACGGGATACTACGCAAACAGCAATGAAAATGAACCTAAATAGCTCAACTTAGCTGATGCCTTTGGTTTTTCCCAGACTTTTAATTCTTGCTCAAGCTCAATCCTAATTCCTCCTCCAAATCCAATAAGCTAGGAAAGGTGAGAGCTGAGAACTGAGAGCTGAGGGCTGTTTGCGCAGCATTCCGAAGGAAATGCTTACGTTTATCCCAACAACCCTTCAAGATCGTCATCATTAGAAGACTTTTTATCACCTGCTAAAGAATCTAGATCGGCCTCATCCAAATCTAGTTCATCTCCATCGAGATCGAGGTCCAAATCTCCCAAATCATCAGAAGACAAATCATCAAATTGATTATCATCTCCCAAATCGCTAAGATCCATATCACCCAGCTCATCCAGTCCAGACTCATCCAACTTTGCCGATGTATCTTCAAATGGATCGGGAATATCTTCTGCCACAAAGTCGGAGCTATCTTCTCCAAGATTTAGATCGTCAGAACCATCTCCATCTAGATCGCTGAGGTCAAGGCTAACCAAGTCATCTGCTGCTTCTGCTGCGGACTCCATTCCCAAGTCCAAATCATCATCCACTTCCGAGTCAGAATCCAGTCCCATATCTAACTCATCCACTTCTGATTCTATTCCCAAA
>NZ_JAAHGK010000883.1:0-3325 GCF_010672505.1 Okeania sp. SIO2B9
CCCAGTACATTATTAAAAAGTCGTAGCGATCGCGAAGATTTTTTATAATAAGGAAGAATTTTATTTCCGTTTAATTAGGGTTTACTGAATAAGTAGGTAAACACGAATAAAACTCACTATATACTATATAAAGAAATGTTGATGCACCTCATACCCTTGATATTGCTTCCTTCCACTCCGTTACAGTCGCTTCGGACATACTTGTAAATTTTCCCACCTATTAATTGTCGAGCAAACTTAATTGTGCTGGCACAGATAACTCCTGAATATTTAAGTATATTTTCAACTTTCCGAAGTCAGGTTGATGAGAAATATTTGATGGAAACAAATCAACCCAACTTCGAGTATTAGCCTATGTTTTATCAGGAATACTTTAATTATTTTCTCCATCAATAAATTGACTGACTTGTTCAACTTGTAATTCCATAGCCAAAGCTATTTGTTCTACAGTTAAACCCAGATTTATTAGATTAGGAACTACAGAAAATTTTTCCAATAAAATAGCCTCTTGTTGTACTTCTAGTTTGCCTTCTTTAAGCCCTTGTTCTTTTCCTTCTAAAAAAGCCTCTTGATAGAATCGAGTTTTTTTTAAATCCCTCAGGTAAAACATCGCTTCAATTTCCTCCCTACTTTCTTGTATGAATTTCTAAATTAGAATGCTTTAAAGGAATATTTTAATTATTTTCTCCATTAATAAATTGATTCACTTGTTCAACTTGTAATTCTAAAGCTAAAGCTATTTGTTCTATAGTTAAGCCCAGATTTATCAAATTAGGAATAGCTGCCCTTTTGGCCAATAAGCTACCCTCTTGTCGGCCTTCTGAAAAAGCCTCTTGATAGAATCTAGTTTGTTTTAAGTCGCTCAAGTTAAACATGGCTTCAATTTCCTCCCGACTTGCTTGTGGTAATTTATAAATTAGTATGGTTTTAATCAATTGCAACCAGCTTTCCTTCTGTTTTGGTTCTGGTTCTTCTTGTTGTACTCTATCTAATAATATTCTAGCGTCTGACATAGTTTGATTCTGGTCACTCACGACTAATTTTAGCGTGGCCAACCCTAATGGTTCTGTTGTAGATTTACCTAATTCTGATAAATAAATACGAGAAACTCGGCTGTTTTCTAGGATTTCTGTATATCCATAACTATCCCCTTTATCCACATCATGACTAGGATAAATTACAACTGCTTGCCAATTTCTTAATTGTTTTGTATTTTTGAGATAAAGAAATATTTCTCCAAAGAAACGGGCATAAAAATTATTGTCTGGTTGAAACTGAACTTCAACAAAATAGATAGGGGTTTCGGGTGTGACTTCAGTAGGCACAAATACACCGTCTATTCTAAAGGATGTTTCTTTAACTTCAATGGAATCAAATTGATAGTTTTTTGCTATAGTTTCAGGTAGTGAAATTAGTTCAAAGAAGGCGTTAGGTACAGATTGGAATAGGGTGTAAAAAATACTGTCTGTTCTCAAGGGAATAATTTGGATATATGGTTGAATTGAATTTAATTATACAACAATATATATCTCGGAATAATAATATAGAAAACAAAAACTTTTTTATCACTAATTATCCGGATATGATATAACATTGAATTATACTAGGCTACTTGTATTTTCCATTACCTATTTCTCACAAGTTGTTATGAAAAATCCCCCGTTAATAAATTTATTTTGGCGACTCAGAGAAGCTGGAATGAAACTCGATATTTCACAATACGAGTTAGCAACTCAAGGTTTATTAGCATCTCTGGAAATGGGGTTAGATATTTCCGATAAACAAGCTATTGCCAGACTATATCGCACAATATGGGCAAAATCTCGTGATGAACAAAAATTATTTGATGATTGTTTGAATGAATTATTATCTCAGCAGAAAAATCTCTTTTCAGAATTTCATCAATTCATCGAAACAGCAACTAATAATTCTATTCCTGAAGCTAAGGAAGCAAAAGAGGAAATAATAGAAAAGTCATCTACTTCTACTTTAGAAAGTTCGCCAGAATCTACTTTTGAACCTGAAAGTTTTTCAGAAGTTCTGCCTCAACCTAATTTTCAACCAGAAAGTTCACCTCAACAAATTCCTGAACCTGAAATTTTTCCAGAAGTTTCACCTCAACAAATTCCTGAATCTAAAACTTTTCCAGAAGTTTCACCTCAACAAATTCCTGAATCTAAAACTTTTCCAGAAAATTCACTTCAAAAAATTCCTGAATCTAAAACTTTTTCAGAAATTTTATTACCGTCTACTTTGAATAATCCTCAAGTTGCCACTGCTATTCCTAAAACCCCTAAAAATGGAGATTATTTTCCTGTTAGTATTGCCCAAATACAGCGAACAAAACGTTTATTATTTCAACCTCAATTAACAGACTTTTCTAGCGATATCAATGTAAAAGCTACTGTAAAAAAAATAGCTAAAGAAGGTTTTTTTATACAACCTATCTATAAATATAGTCAGGGAAAACCAAAAAAAATTATCTTATTAATTGACCAGTCTGAGTCAATGAAGCCTTTTAATCCTTTCTGTCGTCAAATAATTAATTATTGGCAGGAAGCTGATATTTATTACTTTGATAATGTGCCAAGAATAAGAATTTATGCTGACCCTGATTTTTCCGAAAAGAAATCTTTGAAAACTCTTTTATCCGAATTAGTTAAAGAAGAAATTTTAGTTTTAATTTTAAGTGATGGGGGTGCTGCGAGGGGTAGGTTTGTTTCAGAAAGAGTTGAAAAAACCGAGAATTTTCTCAAATTTATCTCCCAAAAAGTGGAACGAGTGGCATGGTTGAATCCTTTGCCTCGCAAAAAGTGGTGCGGAACTTCAGCACAGGAAATTTCCGCTATTGGTAATGATAGTTTTAATCTGAAAACGTTCGGTCTAAATTATCAAGAATTTAAGACGATGTGTCAGTGGTTAATTTCTGGGAAATTGGGGATAAATTTGCCTGTTGTGAAAACTGATATTGAGGAGGTAGAAATTGTCAATGAAAATGTCGATCAAATTGCTGCTTTTACTGAATATTTCGGCGAACCTCATTTAATATTTGCTCAACACGCTGCTTTTCCTTTGGCATTAACTCCTGACCTTTTATATCGTTTATGGCAACGGTTTTTTGCTAGACAGCGCAATTTTAATATTCCTTGGTATGCGGTGGCAGATATTTTGTTGTCAAGTTTTTGTCATCCTGTGGATAGGGAACTCTATGAAATGGATCGGGGTATTCGGAATCAGTTGTTGCAGCTTTGTACAGAAAGGTTTGGGCAGTCTCGACTGGAAGAATTATCTCGGTTTTTGGTCAGTTATATTGATTCTCAAGTTA
>NZ_JAAHGK010000884.1:0-3323 GCF_010672505.1 Okeania sp. SIO2B9
CCTCGCTCATTCCCATTTCTCCTGTCTCCTGTCTCCTGTCTCCTGTCTCCTGTCTCCTATTGACTCTCGACCATTTGATTTTCTTGTCGGAGATAAGCTTCAATAAATGAGTCTAGCTCGCCATTCATCACATCCGTAATAGCAGTAGTTTCTTTCTGAGTCCGTAAGTCTTTTACCATCTGATAAGGATGGAATACATAGTTACGAATTTGATTACCCCAAGCTGCTTCTACCATGTCACCCCGAATTTCACCAATTTCTTGAGCGCGTTGCTCTTTGGCAATTATCAGTAACCTAGCTTTGAGCAATGCTAATGCTTTTTCCTTATTTTGTAACTGACTGCGCTCTTGAGTACAACGCACAGCTAAACCTGTAGGAACATGAACAATTCGTACCGCTGTTTCAACTTTGTTGACGTTTTGACCACCCTTGCCGCCAGACCGAGAAGTAGTAATTTCCAAATCTTTTTCTGGAATTTCCAACTCTACAGAATGATCTAGCACAGGCATCACTTCAACTCCTGCAAAACTGGTTTGCCGTTTGCCATTGGCATTAAAAGGTGAAATTCTGACCAAGCGATGAGTACCTTTTTCTGCTTTCAGATAACCGTAAGCATAGCGCCCGATAATTTCCAGAGTTGCAGACTTAATACCTGCTTCATCTCCTTCAGAAATTTCTGCTAACTGTACTTTATAGTTATGGCTTTCTCCCCACCGAGTATACATCCGCAACAACATCTCTGCCCAGTCTTGAGCGTCTGTACCTCCAGCACCAGCATTAATAGTAATAACTGCACCATTTTGGTCATAGAGACCAGATAATAATTGCTGTAGTTCCCACCGGTCTAACTCCTGGTTGAGACCAGAGATAGTTGCTTGAGCTTCCTCCAATAAAGACTCATCTGTCTCCAGCTCCAATAACTCAAAGATTGCTCTAGTATCTTCCAGATTATTTTGCCATTGCTGATATTGCTGTAGATGAGATTTGAGGTCATTAAGCTCTTGCAGAGTATTTTGTGCCGTTGTTTGGTCATCCCAAAATTCCGGTTGAGCTGCAACTTGCTCTAAATCTTGGATTTTTGCTTTTAGTGCGGGAACGTCAAAGATAGTCCTGGGTTTTTCCCAGACGAGAGGACAAATTTTCAATTTCTCGTTTAATGTCTAATACTTCCATGGCGATCGCCTCCTTTCAATAGTCAGTTCAGTAGTAGACTGACACAGCTAAAATGGTGCAATAAGTGTAGGTTGGGTTGAGAGAAGTTAGCGCTAGCTTATCCGTTAGGATCAACCCAACAGTAGTAAGCTTTTGTTGGGTTTCCCTTCGGGAAGCTCCGCTAACACTGCCGTACCGCTACTTGGTGTGCAAGCTACAACCCAACCTACATTTTTAGGCGTGTCAGTTCAGTAGGGTGTGTTAGCGGTAGCGTAACACACCAAAACCCTATATCTATTGTCAGTGCGTAAGTCCTGTTACACACAAACCACTATAAAAATAAACTATACAATAAAACCCGGTTTATTTCAGTGCTGGGTTTAGCACTAATACCGGGTTTGGCAAATTTTGGTATCGCTTTTGCTTGCTTTTCGTCCATCAAAAGAGGACTATACCTAAACTTACTGAAAAGCTGATAGCTATAGAAAGGGAAAGAGTTGCTTAGGACTTATGGGGATGATTAACCTCAGATAGGGAAATGTTTTTCCCACCGTTCCCTATTCCCTATTCCCTATTCTCTGATGTATAAATTAGTCGCGACTATTAATAGCTATCAAAAGTCGCAGAATAAAAATGAATAGGTTGATGTAAGTTAAGTACATTGAGAGAGCTGCGGGAATATACTGATCGTCGCGATAAGTACGAGGCAAGATGTAAAAATCTACCACTGCAGCGCCAGCAAATAGAAATACACCTATGCCAGATATACCTATTTCTAGCCAACTTGGAGTATAAACACCGAAAAAGCTAAAAATAACTTGGCCCACAACTGCTACTAATAAAGCAATTATTCCCAAGCTGACAGTTTTAGTCAAGGCCATGCCATCTTCTTCAGATAGATTTGAGCCTATTTGACGAGCTGCTATAAAGGTGACACCACAACCGAGGGCAGCAAAACCTACTCCCCCAATACCTACTCCTTGGGTACTTAAAGCCACAAATACTAAACCACTCAGAGTATAGCCGGATAACAAGCTGTAAGTAGCTAATAAAGGTAGGGCTACGTTATTATTGCCTTTTTCCGCAATTCCACGGGCAATAAAAAATAATGCTAATTCGCCGATAAGTGCTACCCAGAATGTGGTCATAAATAGACCAGGGTTAGACTGCAGCACTTGTAGGCCACCAAAAGTACCTACTGCTGTGAGAATTAGGCCACCACCTACAAAAGGTAGAGCATTAGAAATCACGTTAGGGCCAACTAGGTTTTGACTTTGAGCCTCACGAATTGCTTGACGAAAATTGCTGGTATTAGCCATAAGAGTTTTCCTTAATTACAAAAAAGGACTTTTATCAAGAAAGGAGTCAGGAACTAGGAGTCAGGAGTCAGAGTTGAATTTCAGATCCTCACTCATTAATTTTGTGCCCTGGTATTGTACGTTGCCAATTCCAAGCCTCCTCTACTTTGACCTGACTTTTTATATCTACATATTATTGTGACATTTTAGTTAGATTTTTGCATATAGCATATTATATTTATTTATGTCAGTGATATGACGCACACTTCACAATAAATTGTTATTTTTTATGAAAATACAATTTAGCTTAGTAAAAAATACTTAGTAACATCACTCAGTTGTGTAGACTAATTACTTATAATTGGCTTGAAATCTATATAAGGCTTTTTTTGATCATTTTCCATATATATGAAATAGGTAAAATCAATTAACTACATATATCTACGACTATTGTTCTAATTGTTAATACTGTTATATATATGATAAAAAATACTTTAATTCCGTAAATATCTCTGGTGAAATAACATTGAATAGGGTGAAATTAGTAGTAGAGTTTTTTCAAGATTCAGTAAAGTCTTGCAAAAAGGCTTGCAACACTTAAGTAGGATTAGTTAGATTATATTTGTGAGGGCAAGAGAGGTTCACAAACCGCTAAAACTACTGAGAAGTATCAATCTTCAAGTTAAAGTAAACTAATTATTAAACTCATACTCACACCATCAACTCATATAGTATCCGGATAATTAGTTATTGTATGATGAAAGGAGTCAGGAGTCAGGAGTCAGGAGTCAGGAGGAAGAAAGGATGAGAGTTGGAATTATCTGTGGATATTCCGGCATTTTATGTCTGCATTGAATGGAAGTAGAAAGTGTA
>NZ_JAAHGK010000885.1:0-3316 GCF_010672505.1 Okeania sp. SIO2B9
TTAATTTTTCAAAATATACTTTTTTTGACTATAAAAAATTGATTTAATGGTTTTATATAGTCAAAAAAAGTATATTTTGAAAAATTAACTCATCATTAATATTCAACTAAAACTCATCATTTTGATATGAGTACGAATAGAAATATTGAGATTAAATATATTTTAAAAAATTATTAAAAAAATATATGAAATTACATATTTAGGTAAAATTAGTGGTATAGAAAGAGAATTGATAAAATTATTAAACATTTTTGATATCTAGCTCAAAAGCCGGATTAACCTTCTATTCTGTCAGTGGAAATGCTAAATTTTGCTAATTTGGGTTGACAAAGACGACTCCCCATAGCGTAAGAAACCCGTAATTAGTATTTAGCCAATACCATCAAACTTGACAGAATAAGGAAGAAAAAATATGGAGACAGGTATTGAATCAATCCACGCCAGAGAAATTCTTGACTCCCGTGGTCGTCCAACAATTGAAGCGGAAGTCCACCTAGGCAACGGTATAGTTGGACTGGCCCAAGTGCCTAGTGGTGCATCTACAGGTAGCTTTGAAGCTCATGAACTTCGGGATGGAGATCAGGGACGCTACGGTGGCAAAGGGGTACTCACAGCAGTCAAAAACGTAGAAGAACAAATTACCCCCACCCTAGTCAAAATTAATGCTCTCAACCAAACCTTAGTTGACAGCAAAATGATCGAAATAGACGCTTCCCCTAACAAAAGCAACCTAGGAGCAAATGCTATCCTTGCGGTCTCCCTAGCAACAGCTAAAGCGGCAGCTAACTCTGTTGGTATGCCATTGTATCGCTATTTAGGTGGCCCACAAGCAAGTCTGCTTCCAGTACCCCTAATGAACGTCATTAACGGCGGTGCTCACGCTGCGAATAACGTAGACATTCAAGAATTTATGATCGTACCTGTGGGCGCACCTTCATTTAAAGAGGCATTGCGCTGGGGTGCAGAAGTCTTCGCTACCCTAAGTGGAGTTCTCAAAGACAAAGGTTTACTAGGTGGAGTAGGAGACGAAGGTGGTTATGCTCCCAACTTAGGTTCAAACCAAGAAGCATTAGATATATTAATTGCAGCGATTGAGAAAGCTGGTTACAAACCAGGAAAACAAGTAGCTCTTGCCCTAGATGTAGCAGCTAGCGAATTTTACAAAGATGGTAACTATATTTACGACGGCGCAACTCATTCTCCCACTGAATTGATTGATTATTTAGCTAGTTTAGTAGATCGATATCCCATTGTCTCCATAGAAGATGGCCTACATGAAGACGACTGGGACAGTTGGGTACAGCTCACCCAAAAATTAAGTAGCAAAATTCAATTAGTGGGAGATGACTTATTTGTTACCAACCCTTCTCGTTTACAAAAAGGCATTGATATGGGTGCTGGTAACTCAATTTTAATTAAACTTAACCAGATCGGTTCCCTGACTGAAACTCTAGAAACTATTGACTTAGCCACTCGTAATGGTTTCCGTTCAGTTATCAGTCACCGCTCGGGAGAAACAGAAGATACAACTATTGCTGATTTAGCCGTAGGAACACGGGCAGGTCAGATTAAAACTGGTTCTCTCTGTCGTAGTGAACGGGTGGCCAAATATAATCGATTGTTGCGGATTGAAGATGAATTGGGTGATCGCGCAGTTTATGCAGGTGCAGTAGGTTTAGGACCAAAAGGAAGAAGTTAGCCGAAAACTAGCAAAAACTGAGCGATAATACCAAAAATATTATGGGAAGAAACTCAACAAGTGTAATTTTTGAGTTTCTTCCCATTTCTCAGGGATTAAGCCAAAATTTAAGTGTTGACTTGTGGTCAGTTTCTCAACTAATCTTGAATATATACAACCGATTTGCTATACTTTTTGAGCTAAATTTAGCTTCTGAAGTAGCTAGTATATTGAGCAATTTCGGACTAGGTAGGTTGAATGGAAATATATTATGCCAATAAAATGATTAAACCAAGAAACTGTAGGCTAATGATTAGGCAAGAACATATCAAATGGGTTCTGTAGGACTTTCTTGTAACTCTAGCAAGAAAGATTTTTGATGATAGATAAAACTAAAGTTTTATTCAATAGTATTATGAAGTGTCTAAATGCCCTCTTCAAGAGGCTTAAAGAGTTTTAGAGAAGGCATTTAAAAACTTTTTAACTATTTGCACGGTAATTAGGGTTATATACCTTTTTAACGTCGAGGGTTCTGCCTGTTTATAATTTAAGCTTATTGTCTGGCACTGTTTTGTCTAGGTCATGTTAATTAAACTAAAAAACTAATGAAAAAAATATTGAAACAACAAATCAATCAATATACTGGCATTACAAAATATTACGATCTTTTGATGACCGCAGGTTATTATGATTACGACACTCAAACAGATGCCCTAGCAGAAATTCTTAAATCAAGTGACTCTGTTTTGGAATTAGGAGTTGGTACAGGATTAGTTGCGGAAAAATTAATCAAAAAATTACCTGAAATTGATTTTTTAGGAATCGATTTCACTGAAAGTATGTTGGTGAAAGCACGACAGCGCCTTGGTGAAAACGTGGCTTTACACCATAAAAATGTATTAACTATGGATTTAGAAAGGAAGTTTGATGCAGCTTTTTCTAATGGAGGAATTTGGTATTTTATCGACGACGGCCAAACAGAATATACCTTTTGTAGCCATTTGCCAAAAGTAGAAAATATTATTAAAAGTTTCCAGAATGTGGCAAATCATTTAAACGATGCAGGATACTTAATTTTTAGTGTTCAAGGTGTTCACAAAGATTATGAAGAAACTCTATCTAATGGGATAACTTACAGTCAAAAAATCTTACCAATTCCCCATGATAAATTTGATAAACACTATATATTTTCTCAGGATCAAGTTGTCTTAGCAAAGCAAACTTGTACTTATCAACTTCTACCAGAAACTATGGCTCAACTCTTATTGGATGAATGTGGTTTTAAATTTCAAAATATAACTTCCTGCAAGCAATATCATGTCTATCAGAAAATTAGGTAATCCTGATTTTAGTCAAACTAAAAGTTAAAAGTTAGAAAATTAAGAAATTAAAACGTCATGTGCAACTTTTTCCAATCAAGAAGATAATAGTAACTTTAGATCAAAAGACTTTGATCTAAAGACTCAGAAACAGTAATTTTTCCCGGCTTTGTTGCACATCGTATCATTTCAGTTATTAGTACCTCCTCTCCTACTTTAGTAGAAGGTTTGAAATACTGAAGTTGATTTTTTTATCCCCTTGAAAGGGCAGGGCTAATTCTTTGTCATCAGACAATATTTACAACCCTATATTTTTGGA
>NZ_JAAHGK010000886.1:0-3308 GCF_010672505.1 Okeania sp. SIO2B9
TTCCTTTTTCCTTCTTATTGAAAAATTTTTGATAAATGGTATTATTTTGAACAGCTTAAATTAGAAAATATGACTCACACTAGATTTAATTCTTCAGAAAATTCCATTCACCAAGAACTTCTAAAATTTATACCTGCTGATGCTAAAGTTATTATCGAATTTGGCTGTGGTAATGGCACAATAGCTTCTCAATATAAACAGATTAATCCTCACTGTTATTATATTGTCATTGAATCTAATCCAGATTTTGCTAAAAATTCTGTCTTACAAGTAGATAAAATTGTTGTAGGAAATTTACAACAAAATCTTTCGACTCTAAATATCCAACCAGAAACAGTAGATTGTCTGATTTATGGTTTAGATTTAATGGCGATCGCTCACCCGACTGAAGTTTTGAAATATCATCAAACTTGGTTAAAAAATAATGGTCAAGTTTTGGCTATTGTACAAAATGTACAGCATTGGTGCAGAATTTTTAATTTGCTTAAAGGTGGTTGGGAAAATTCGGAAATAATTCGTCATTGGTTTACTCTGGAAAGTCTAAAGTCATGTTTCGCTAATGCAGGTTTACAAGTATATGAAATACAAACTCGTGGTGAAAAAGGAGAGGAGTTTCAACGGTTTCTCCAAGTAACTGAAGGTCTGGTTGATGCTTTGGGTTTGGACTCAAAAAAGTTCGCTACTCAGACCGCTGCTGAATATTTCATTGCACGCGTCACCAAATCTCCTATCCATCCCCGGAGATTATTAATTCAAACGATAATTATGGACCCGAAAGTTTGTGGTACTGTCAGAGTTTTGGAACCAGACCGCTTTAGCGCTACTATTCCTGGGGTGAGAACTTTTTCTGCTGCGAAAACTGCTGACTTAAATATAGGGTTGCCTCAAGAAGAAAAGGTGTTTATCTGGCAACGCACAATTTTAAATTATCCGTCTGACTTTCACAAACTTAAGTCTTTGCTAGAAAAGGATTATTTGATTGTGGCTGAAATTGATGATAATCCGTTACGTCGTCCTGAATATGCTGAAAATAATTATCTTAGCTATCGTGGTTGTCACTGTGTACAAACTTCTACCCCATCCCTAGCTAATTTTTTACGTCAATATAACCCCAACGTTGTAGTTTTTCAGAATCAGTTGGCTAAAATAGTACCTCTATATGAGCGCACACTTTCCCATAATAAATATCTTACCATATTTTTTGGAGCTGTCAACAGGGAAGCAGACTGGAAAGAAATTATGCCGATAATCAATCAAGTATTGTCAGATTATCAAGATAAAATTAGGTTCAAAGTCATCCACGATAAGTTATTTTTTGAAAGTTTAAATACAACCAATAAAGAATTTTATCCATTTTGTAGTTATGATAAGTATCTAGAGATTCTTGGTAGTTGTGACCTTAGTTTATTACCTTTAAATGACAACCCAATTAATCAAATGAAATCTGACTTAAAATTTGTTGAATGTGCAGGTTATGGAGTAGCTGTACTAGCTAGTCCAATAGTTTATCAAGATTCAATTATTGATGGTAAAACAGGTTTAATTTATCATTCTGTTTCAGATTTTGCTAGAAAATTGAGACAACTAATAACTGATGAAAATCTCAGAAAAAAAATAGCAATTAACGCTTATGATTGGGTGAAAAATAATCGTTTACTTTCTCAAAATTATCGTCAGCGCCGGGATTGGTATCTGCAAATGCGAGATGAATTAGCGCGTTTAAATGAACAGTTAAAAAATCGTGTTCCAGAATTATTTGATTATTAAAAACTTGAAGTATTATTTTTGAAGGAGCTAGGATACAGAAAGGGGAGTGGGGAAGTAATACCAATTTGAAAAAAGAATGTGATGAATAATAAGTGCAATAAAAAGATTTTGCCGGAAATGTCCCTTTGACAAAAAAGAGAATTTACGACCTAAAAACTGGTATTGAAGCAATTCATTATGACTCCTGACTCGGTCCTTCCCCTCCTGGGAGGGGGAGGGGCGAGGGGTGGGTTGACTCCTAAGAAATAGCCTAACTATTTGTAGCAAATATTTATCAAATTGGTATAAGGGAGTAGGGAGCATTTTTCTACCTTTTTCCCCTATTCTATTTCTGAATTTCCTGACTTCTGACTTTTGACTCCCATGCCAAAAACACATACCGCGTCAAAGATACCATAAGGGTTCTACAAAATTAAATACAGCAATTTTTACAGGTGTAATCGTCTGAATTATTTAGTTATAAAAAAAAATAGTATACTTTATTAGTCTATGTTTGTTTTCTAAAAAAATTAAATTATTAAAAACATAGTGTTTCAGAACTATTTAGGGTTTGCTGAAAAAGTCTTTTAGTAGGGTTAGGATACAGGAGACAGGAGACAGTAGAAATGGGAATGAGCGAGGAGGTAGGAGCTAAGTTTTGTCCCAAGATTGTTCTGCCCAAATCTTGACCAAAATCCGCTCATTTTTGAACCATTACCGCTTAAAAACTCGCACTTTTTGATACTTAAAAAGGCACTTACCTTTATTTATAAAGACTTTTAGATTTAATCAGCAAGCCCTATTTAGTTATCAAAAAAAAATAGTATACTTTATTAGTCTATGTTTATTTTCTAAAAAAATTAAATTATTAAAAACATAGTGTTCCAGAACTATTTAACAGATCAAAATTGACGTATGATTTTTGAATAAGCAGTTGAGCTGCCAGAAAAGTTAGTATTAGTATATTTTTCTACTCCTTACTCCCCTACTCCCTATTCCCTATTCCCTGTTCCCTATTCCCTCTTCCAAAAATGCGAATATTATTTACAATTGCTCATTTCTTTAACCCTGAAGGTAGCGGAAAACATGGTTCTTTACGCAAAGACCCGCAAACACGACGCATAGCATTAACTACCTGTTTAACTGCATTGCGTGCCTTATATGCTAAATCTCAGTACATAATTGATATTAGTAGACATCAAGCAATTCCAGCCAATCAAAATCATGGCCATGATATTGATATTATTGTTTGTACCACTAAAGGTCTTCATTTATTATCTCAAATTCCTTTGCCCTCAAATTTTCTGATGCACCACAGCACTAACGTAGAACCTATGTTACTAGGTTTTGAATGTCAGGAAGTAATGAAATCATGTCTTGGGAAATACGATTATTATTGTTACTTAGAAGATGATTTAATACTACATGATCCATGGTTATTTGTGAAGTTAAATTGGTTTAATCACCACACAGGAAATGGTAATTTACTTCAAGCAAATCGTTATGAAATTTCTCCTTTAGGAGCTATTCCCAAAGCTTATATAGATGGAGATTTAAAACCA
>NZ_JAAHGK010000887.1:0-3297 GCF_010672505.1 Okeania sp. SIO2B9
CAGACTCCAAACTTGGCAATTGTCTAAGTTTTGACGGTGTGGATGATTATATCCAAATGCCAGCAATGAATATTGACTATTCACAAGGTTTGACTGTCGAAGCTTGGGTACACTATAGCAGTTTCAAGAGTTGGTCGAGAATTATTGATTTTGGAAAAGGTCCAGGTAACAACAACATTCTGTTTGCGAATGAAAGTACTACTCAGAATTTAGTCTTCGATGTTTATCAAGGTGCTACTCGAAACAGGATTAAAGTGGATGGAATGCTAGAGTTGAACCAGTGGCTTTATTTAACAGTAACCGTTGATGGGTCAGGTAGTGGCAAAATCTACAAGAATGGTGAAGAAGTACAGAGTGGTTTAGTACATCTACCTAATAATCTTAATCGCACTAAAAATTATATTGGTGATAGTAACTGGTCAGCAGATGGATTTTTTCATGGCAAAATGTCGCATCTGCGGATGTATAACCGAGCATTATCTCCTGAAGAGATTAATGAATGTATGAAAGTGGATGGAACTCCTCCACCTATGGATATTAATCGTGGTTTACAACTGCATCTGCCATTGAATGAAATTGTCGAAAATGCTGCTAAAGAAAAAGAAGTTGTTGATATATCAGCAGGAAAACTCAATGGTAAAGTTAATGGTGCAACAGTTGTAGCAGACGATCGCTTTGGCAACTGTATCAACTTTGATGGTACGAAGGATTATATCGAACTTCCTACAGCAACTATTCCCGAAACTGGTGAAATTACAATTAGTTTCTGGGCAAATGGCGGCAAGTCTCTACCTAATCAGAATTCTATTATCTTGGCACAAGATAAAAGTAATCACAGGGTAGTCAACATTCATTTACCTTGGTCAAATAGTAACGTATACTTTGATTGTGGAAATACAACTACTACTGATAATAGTTATGACCGTATCGAAAAACCATCCCAGGCAAGTGACTTTAAAGATCGATGGACATACTGGGTATTTACCAAGAATGTGGCTACGGGTGAGATGAAAATCTATCTTAATGGTAGTTTGTGGCAAAGTGGTGTTGGTAAAGAAAATCCTCTAAGCTCAATTACTCAGGTTAAATTTGGTTGTGGTTATGGTTTTTATAATGGTAAAGTTGCTCATCTACGAATTTATGACCGAGTATTATCTCCAGAAGAAATTAACGAATTGATGACAGTTGATGAGACCACTGGTGAAACTGACACTACACCAACAACTGATGAGACTGAGACCACTGGTGAAACAGATAGCACGTCAACAACGGATGAGACTGGTACTACTGGTGAAACCGACAGCACATCAACAACGGATGAGACTGGTACTACTGGTGAAACCGACAGCACATCAATAACGGATGAGACTGGTACTACTGGTGAAACCGACAGCACATCAATAACGGATGAGACTGGTACTACTGGTGAAACCGATAGCACATCAACAACGGATGAGACTGAGACTACTGGTGAAACCGATAGCACATCAACAACGGATGAGACTGAGACTACTGGTGAAACCGATAGCACATCAACAACGGATGAGACTGAGACTACTGGTGAAACCGATAGCACATCAACAACGGATGAGACTGAGACTACTGGTGAAACCGATAGCACATCAACAACGGATCAAACTCCTAAACCTATAGATATAAATAGTGGTTTACACCTCCATCTCCCACTCAATGAAATAGTAGAAAACTCAGCAAAAGAAAAAGAAGTAGTTGATGCCTCAGATGGAACACTCAATGGCAAAGTTTATGGTGCTGAAGTCATAGCTGACCCTAACTTTGGCGATTGTATAGGTTTTGATGGAGTAGATGATTATATCGAACTACCCCCAACCGCTATTCCCGAAACTAATGAACTCACAATTAGTTTTTGGGCAAATGGCGGAGAGTCTCTACCCAAACAAAGCTCTATTTTGTTAGCAGAAGATAAAACTAATAACAGGGTAGTTAATATTCACTTACCGTGGTCAGACAGTACCGTATACTTTGATTGTGGAAATAAAACCTCTTCTTTTGACAGAATTGAACAATTAGCTCAAGTCTCTGATTTTAAGGGTAAATGGAATCACTGGGTATTTACAAAGAATATTACTACCGGTGAGATGAAAATCTATCTCAATGGTAGTCTGTGGCAAACTGTTACAGGTAAAGATCAAGAATTAAGTCAAATTACTCAAATTAAATTGGGTTGTGGTTATGGGTTCTATGAGGGTAAAGTTGCTCATCTGCGAATTTATGACCGAGTGTTATCTCAAGAGGAAATTAACGAACTAATGAAAGTAAATCAACCTGCTACTACATCAACGACTGGTGAAACAGACGCCACATCAACGACTGATGAAACTGATACTACCCAAAAACCTATGGAATATCGGACTTATCAGGTCAAAGGTAATCCCACAATCAAAACTGGATATTCAGCGTCAGAATGGACTGCAGTTATTGCCGGATTTAATTCCGGAGCAAAGCAAAAACACAAAGCTTCAGCATTGACGATCATGCCTGTTGTTGAGGATGAAGAATGGAAAATTAAGTGCGATATTAAAGATACAGACGATCGCTATTGGGATGTAGCGGTTTTATTTATCAAGAATAATATGGTAAATAGGGTCAACAACTTTTATCGTTAGATAGCTGTAGTCTCAAAGGGCATCCGATCGATTTTTTTGGGGTAGCATTTTATGGCTGCCCCTTTTGATTTATGGCATTGGTGATTGGAGGTATGAAATCAGTAATTTAGGTAAATTAAGAGTAATTCTTTGAATGGCAAGATGAGATATTGTCTTTACTGAATTGACCAAAAAGCACATTTCTTTCTCCTGACTCCTAAGTAATTAAGGTTAATATCATACAATAATTCACCAACGCCTGATTTATATATAGCGGGCAAGATGCCTGAACTGGGAAAATTTAATTGTTATAGCGCTACAAAAATTGGTTATATCAAATCTGTTTTATTGGACATAAAAAAATTCTCCAATCGTCATAACTACGCTCATCTTTGTAATTCTCTCTCCTCCTGACTCGGTCCTCCTGACTTCCCCTCCCCTCCTGGGAGGGGGAGGGGCGAGGGGTGAGTTAATTCAGGAGGAGTTAACGATTCTATAACTGTTTAACCCAATTTGATATTAGGACATTTTTCAATCCTAAAACCCTTTTACAGTTTGCTATTCCCTGTTCCCTGTTCCCTGTTCCCTAGAGCGTAGCGCTATAATATCTGTACTTCATATCAAATCCGGTTAAACAGTTATCAGGAAAGACAGAAGGCAGGAGGCACTTATG
>NZ_JAAHGK010000888.1:0-3295 GCF_010672505.1 Okeania sp. SIO2B9
TTTGAGCAATAAATGCACAAACTCTTGCTGTTGTTGCTAAATCAAAATCATGTATAACTTGATTGAGAGGAGCGACATATCTATGAATATCATCATCAGAAGCATCGGGCATAATTGCTTTCAGATTTTCAGCAGTCAATAAATCTGAGTTATTAGATTCTATAATTTCTGCCTGATTTTCCCAGGATAGCTCCCAATGATCGGAGAAAATATACCAGGTTCCAGCATTATGATTGAGTTCAACTTGGTAATGTCCCTGTTCTGCTAGAGAATATTTGATAACTTCATAAGTTTTTCCTTGAGCAACAGATGTTTTTTGACTCTCAGGAAGTTGAGAAGCTTGAGCTACTGCTTTTTTGAGAACAGTTTGACTAATTGCTTTGATAGTTTCCATTTTTTATAGTCTTGATATTTTTGTGAATGCAACAGGCAACGAGCAAAAGAGGGTAGAAACAGAAGAGAGACAGGAGGTAAAGGAGCAAGGGAGTGGAAAGTTGGCAAAGCAATTCTATTAGAAAGCAATCTTAGGACATTAGAGGTTACTTCCTTCCACTCCGGTCGCAATGATCTAGTCAGATTTAATTAGGCATAAATATTAATGTTTTGCCACCATTGCCTGTTCCCTGCTATCGGCAGAGACAGCATAGCAAAATCTACAAATTCTGAGGTAGTCCTGTTGGTTTTCCTTTAACAGAAACAGTGACTCTACCCCATCCTGCTTGTTCACCCATATCGACCCAAATTTTTCTTAAAAGATCGAAACTGTAAGGATCGTAAGCTGCTTTTACCCCTACCTGGTAAGTATTGCCCGCTCCGTCTCTAATACCATAAGGATCGTGTATGAAAATTTTCTGTTTGTCTAGGTCAAATCCTGTAGCTACCACCATGTGTCCGCTACCTTTATATGCCATACCCATAACTACTGGATATCCTGCTTGCAAGCACTCGATTAATTCATCAATTGAAAGTGTATAGGAAAAATAGGTATCTACTTCAAAATATTGTAAAGCACGAGTATTTGCTTGATGATCGGTAGTATCCCCATATTTATCTAGTATCTTCCCATACATACTTTCAAATTCACTATAACCCTCTGATTTTGCTTTTTCAACAAGATCGGGTCTGAGAAAGGCTAAAAACATTGAACAAGAAGTTAGGTTACATTGTCTGTAACCAGGTCCGTGATAGGCCGTATCGTTATCCAACTGAGAGAAATAGGGAACTTCGAGTTTTTTGAATTTTTCTTTTGTCTGTGTCATTTGAGAAATAGTATTGTATACAAAAAAGTACAAAAAACAGATGGAACAAGAAGTTTAGAGAGGCAGAATACTTTTTGAGTTCCAGTCCGGTTGAACAGTTGTCATTGCGACATTTGTAGAACATTCTATAGAAAATCAATCTCCAGCTTTGAGAGATTGCTTTCCGTTCCGGAATGCTCCGCAAACCTTGAACTCCATTTCAGTCGCAATGACTTTTACACTAAGTAATTATCTGGACTTGATATGATTTGATTAATGCTTGAGTTTTGGGCTGTTTTAGCTCAACTACAGCATAATATTGTCCTCACTAAATAGAAAGCTTGTAATTGCTTTCATTAATTAGACGTTTAAGGAAGCAAATTTCTGAATTATTTTTTTCTTAAAATTCAAAGAAACTTTACTTATAGCGCTGTGCGCAGGGAACAGGCAACAGGGAACAGGGAACAGGGGGAATAAATTGCCGATAATATAAGACTTCTAGCTCTTTTGCCCCTACTACAATTTGTAAATATACCAGCGCTCATTGCTATAGATGTTGTCTGCTTAGGAAAAGCAACTTCTGATGTCAGATCAAATCTGCCTGCAATGGAAGTGTTATCAGAAACCGGGTTTGTGGAAAGTATATGTTAGTATAGTGGGGCATTATATCAAATCCGGTTAAACAACCATAGAATGGTTAAGTTAGGAGGAGTCAACCCACCCCCGCCCCTCCCCCTCCCCTCCTGGGAGGGGGAGTCAGGAGTCAGGAGAAGAAAGAATTACAAAGATGAGCGTAGTTATGACGATTGAAGATTTTTTTTATGTCCAATTAAACGGATTTGATATTAAATACAAACCCGGTTTCTCTGCTTTTTTATACCGATACTACCGGATTTGATGTCACTGTCTCACCAAGAACATTTCCCTATCAACCACCCTGTTACAGCCAGTAGAAATATTTTTTTCATCTTACTGGCCACCCCCCCCCGATAAAATATTCCCTCAACTCCTTTCGTAATATGTTCCGTGCCTGAGAAATTCGCTTGCAGACATTATCGTAGGAAATATTTTGTTTTTGGGCAATGTCTTGATGAGGAAGTTGCTGATAAAAATGCAGGATAAACGTTTCACGCATTCTCGTCGGCAAATTATCAATAGCACGACGAATCACAATCCTTTTCTCTTCTGCTTCTATAAAATAATTTGGCCTTTCTTCAACTAAAACCACTTCTTGCTCCTCAGCAGATGCGTAATCTTCGATATTTTCAACTCTATTCGCACCCCGAATGTGTTCTCGATGAATATCCACACAGAGGTTATAAGTCAGTTTTGTCAGCCATGCCTTAGAATTATAAATTTTTGCTGCATTCTTTTGCTTCTTCTCCCAAGCTTTGAGCATTGCCCGACTGAGGGCATCCTCAGCATTAGTTCGGTTTCCGCCCATCCACTTGACACAGCAATAATAAAGATAATCTTCATGCTTTAGCCATTGCTGCCAAAACTCTTGCTCTGTTTTTTCAGTACAATTTAGACCCAATGTAGTAGCTGAAACTACTTTGAGAGAATTTGATACCATAATAGTCAACCCTTAAAGAAATCTATTAGTTAGTTGGAGCAGAACTATAATTTCAAGGGAATGGGTAGCATTCTTGGGAATTGTATGTTATAATTTAACACCATGAAACTTACACAATACGATCTATTTCTGTCCAAAGCTACCGATGGGGTTTGTAGACCAGTCCGGAATAAGTAATCTGAAATCCAAGTTTTTCCTACCTCATGTGTAAGTCATAAAGAGTATCTAATCATCTCTGAAAAGCTGATTTATTCCTAGATAAGTAGTCATGCAAATTTAAGACCGAAAACAATAAACGCTGTAATAGTCTATATTCAAAGAATAGAGCGATTTATTATTACCTTAAAATAGGCAAAATCAATTACACATATTTTAAGGTTGAAAAAATAAAATGGATTTCGTAGTAGTTTTCCTTTGAATAATAATTTGGTACTAAACCAACCGACTTCTAGCATAATTGTTTATCCTTTTTTCAACTGTT
>NZ_JAAHGK010000889.1:0-3295 GCF_010672505.1 Okeania sp. SIO2B9
TCTCTTACTGTAGGGCCAGTGCTACATTGACCAAGACAACCGCTGGCCTGAATATTAACACCCACTATATTTTTTGTCTCAGCTATGAAGGTTTTGAGGACTTCTTGAGAATTGTGGCGCAGACAAGACGTATTTTGGCAGACAAATACACAGCGATCGCGAGAAGTTTCTTCTGGTTTTTGGCCTTCAGATATTGACATTAATCAAAAATTCTTAATATAGCTTTATGCTACATTGTAAGATTTGATTTGAGAAAAGTGCAATTATGGTATGTTGTATATTCTTTTATGATTACTATTGAAGCCAAAACTAAAAAGGAAAATTTTTACTTTTTGACGCTCTCATAGTTATTCCAACTAGAACAAAATCTGAGGTAAACATGACTAAAACTGTAGCAGATGTGATGAGTAATAATCCAATTTCTGTTAAGCCAGAAATGCCTTTAAAAGAGGCAATTAAAATTTTGGCAGAACAACGCATTAGTGGTCTTCCTGTAGTCAATGAACAGGAAAAATTAGTCGGGATCGTATCAGAAACAGATTTGATGTGGCAAGAAAGCGGAGTCACTCCTCCACCCTATATTATGTTGCTAGATAGTGTGATTTTTCTAGAAAATCCAGCTCGTTATGAAAAACAAATTCATAAAGCTTTAGGAGAAACTGTGGGAGAAGTAATGACTAAAGACCCTCTAACTACTACACCGCAAAAATCACTCTCAGCAGCAGCGAGACTCATGCACGAACAGAATATTCATCGGTTACCAGTATTAGATGAAAATGATAAAGTGATTGGTATACTAACTCGTGGGGATATTATTAGAGCTATGGCAAGCGAGTAAGTTTGATTCTATAAAAAATCAATTATGGCAGGGGATCAAAAATCTACTCTAGTTTATAGCTCAGATCATCCAGGAAAATAAAAAAATAAAATTTATGGCAATGAGTGTTACCCCAGATTCAATTAAGCAACTACTAATATCAGAGGATCTAGGCGATCGCTTACGTGGAGTTAATCAATTACGTCAAATAGATTTAGCTACCGCTTTTGAATTAATTCAAACTTCAATCAAAGACCAAGATACTCGTGTTAGATATGCTGCAGTGAGCCAAATGTCAAGCTTAGGTACACAAAATTTAACAATATCTCAAGAAATATTGCGAGACTGTCTGCTCAACGATCCCGAACCAGATGTCCAAGCAGCAGCAGCAGATGCTTTAGGAGCATTAAAACTTACTGAAACTTTTGACGACCTACAACAGGTCTACCAGAATACTCCAGAATGGCTAGTTAAAATGAGCATAGTTGCAGTAGTAGGAGGAATGGGGGAACCAAGAGCATTATCTTTACTAAAAGATGCTCTCCAGTCAGATAATGAACTGATACAGACTATAGCTATTAGTGCTTTAGGGGAACTAGGAAACCCAGAAGCTGTCCCTTTCTTAACACCTTTTGCCACCAATAGTGATTGGCAAATGCGTTATAGACTCGTACAAGCTTTGCATAAATTAGGAGGGCCACAAGCGGAGCAAGTTATCACACAGTTAGCCAACGATCCGGTTGAGCAGGTTGCTCAGGAGGCCAAGGTAGCCCAAAATAGTTAATCACAGCAGAAGGTAGAAGGTTGATTACTTCCTGATCTCAGTTACTCTATCAGTCCACAACCTTTGTAGATATTGCTAGTGAAGTACCCCAACCTACTTCGCTGAGGTTGGGGCTTCCAATTCTCAGGTCAATTCAGGAACGGTCTTATTTGTCTTTCGGGCTTCCCGCTTCATTCGCCGACGCCTCAACCAGCAAGCTGGAATTGGTCTTACTGAGCGTCCATAGGCAAACATCTGCTTTCCGCAGACGTATAGTTTTCCGACATACTTACCTTGGAATTACAGCACTGTGGCTAACCTGCCGGGGCAAGTCTCTTCCCTGAGATCCGCGTTTTACTTTGTATACCTCCAGGTCTAAAAACTGATAGGATATTAGACCATTTATTAAGGTAGCCTTTTAGTCGGTCATGCGGGTCAGCAACCAAGTTTATTATAACACGAATCATCACAAGTTGTCGTCTCGCTATCCATCCCCACCTTCTTCCAACGTGGGGAATTCCGCGAGTTTTGTTAAAAGCTAATTAACTTAATTGAGGCGATAGCTACGATAGTTGCATATTCGGTACGTTAGAATACGAGGGAAAAATTTAGTTTGATTAAATAAATATTCTTTAGCGAGAGGAAAGAGTCTATGTTTCTAGATGAACTAACCCCAGTGGTAAAAGAACTAATTGAACAACCAGTTGCCTTTTTTGGAGGTTTTTTCTCTGGTATGTTCCGACTAAATCTTAATGACGATCCAGTCAAAAGTTGGCTTGAGAAGCAGAATGGTTATACTGCCACTACTAACTCTAATACAGAAGTAAATAGTGACAAAAGTGAAGGTCCTCAATCAATCACTATAGAATAATAAATACACTTCTTGCAGAGGTCAGGGAATTGTTGATTTTATCTCTTGAATTAATTTCATTAAAACTTTTGCAAGAGGTCTAATATTAATACTTACTTTACTTGAAAGCTTTTCCCAACTTCTTTGCATTTTAGAGGTTAGATTAAACAACCGCTTGTTCAGAGGTTGGGATAGTTTTTATTTATCTTTTGAAATAGGCTGAGAAACATCTTTTGCCAAAGATAAAATATCAGATGGAATCATCAAAATAGTAGTAGTATTTTGTTCAGTTCCGATCTCAGCAATCATCTGAATTCTACGTAGTTCTAATGCTACTGGAAACTTAGCAATTTCTCGTGCAGCTTGTGTTAGTTTAATAGTTGATTCATAGTCAGATTCCGCCTTAATCATACGCGCCCTTTTCTCTCTTGCCACTTCAGCTTCTTTTGCCATTGCACGCTGCATTGGTTTAGGAATTTGCAGATTTTTTATTTCTATACGTTCAATTTCTATACCCCAAGGATTTGTAATTTCGTCAACTATTTCACAAATTCTAGAGTTAATTTTATCTCGTTCCTGAAGCAGTTCATCTAGTTTATGTTGCCCAATAATATTACGCAAAGTTGTTAAAGCAGCTTGAGATGTTGCAAAGTTATAATCTTTAACTCTAATTAAAGCTTTCTCGGGATCCCGAATTCGATAATAAAGAACTGCATTGATACCAACAGTAACACTATCTTTTGTCACTGTATCTTGGGATTCAAGATCAATAGTAATAGTTCTTCGGTCTACTTGCTTTATTTGGTCAATAATTAGAATAGTTAAATATACGCCAAGACCTCTTACATGACTAAATATTCCTAGT
>NZ_JAAHGK010000089.1:0-10415 GCF_010672505.1 Okeania sp. SIO2B9
TTAGTTATAACTTATCAGTAAGTGCTTCAGCATTTAGACTTTATTTCCCAATGAGCCACTAAGGGAAGACTGTCGCGGAGAACAGCGGTACAACCACGCGTCGGCGAAGCACATTAGCTCCTCTATCAGAAGCTAGAAGCAAGTTGTCACAGGAGGTTTTTCGATAAGTATACAAATAGATTTGATATAACATAATAAAACTTAGTACTTGACTCAATTCAACCTAAAACCTAACACTTAATACCAAATTCAAAAAAGGTCGCTACAGTATTAATCTCAAAACTCCTACCAACAGAATAAAGCACTGTAACAGTATTTTTTGAAAATGGTATAACATCTTCTTACTTATGGTTCCACTTCCGGCTATAAACGCTCTAATTGATAACGCCAAACTGCCAAAGTTTTTTCACGACCTTCTGAATTCATATCTATTTTTCCCATTAAACCTTCTGTATAAAAGCGTTCTAAAGTTTGCATGGTTACTTCTAAAGTTTGTCCTTTAAATTTTGCTGCTTAATTACTTCGACAATCCGATTTTCTATTACTTCATTAAAATAGCTATAGATACCTTGTTCTTTTAAATCAAGCAATCTTTGAACCCACATTTTCACTACAAAATGTAGTATGTAAAAGCCAGAAAGTTTGAGTAAGTATTTAGACTTAATAAAAAAATCTGGCGTTGCTGAATTGAGCTATGAATTTGTTAATGGTACTTAGACATTTTATGGTCGAAAAATGGCTAAGAGTCAGTCTAGGCAAGGGAATTACGTCAACCCCCTAAAAAGAGCTGGAACCCTTGTTAGTTAAGGATTTATACCTTTTTGAAATAAAACTCTCTACCTGTATATATTTGAAGCTATTTTATTTTATCACTCTATTTTGTGTAAGTCCCATTAAACTGAAGTACCCGAATACTTCAGATAGCAATCGCTATTCAGAGGAAAATTTGCTCACGGGGTGACAAGCACTTCAAAAACATTGTTAGATAGGGGTTTAAAGGCTATAGGTGAGTGTTAAAATGTGAGAGAATTTGTATAGCTACAATCCTTACAGAACAAGGTTTTTGGGGAATTTTTAAGTTATAAAGCGACAAGTCTATTAAATATTATTTAACATTGACAGAGCTTTTCATCCCCTTTGATAATTCAACTTTTTCATCCGATTAAAATTGATCATATCTGTGACAAGTTCAACTAAATATTCCCCAGCTATGACCCACAATTCACAATTGCATTCCTACCCAAAAATTGCTATGTCTTCTATCTTTTCGTCCCAGCTGTGTTAATCTACAAATATAATTTTGATCCCCAGATTTTTTGATGAGTTTACCTTGATCAAATGAAGCTGTATCAGCACTCTTCGATAAGTAAAGTTAAATTGGTCAGACGTTGTGTATTAGCTCGACTACCTTCTAGATTATATCCCCCTGTTTGACAATCTTTAAACATAGCCTCAATGCTCATTCGAGAGGGATAAATTCTGAGAACTTCATCTAAATTATCAATATTTGTCAATAAATACCAAGGTTCTTTTTCCATCTTATTTTTATATTTTCTTTTCCAATAAGCAACTAAATTAAAACCTCCAAATCCTTTGTAATCAGTGAGATTAATGTGACTCAAAAATATTTTGGTTCCTGGAGATACAGGTAAATTCCGATTGGGGCTGGTATTTTTGACGAGTTTTTCTATAGGTAGTATCTTGTTTTTGTCGGAAGATCAAATTAATTTTTGGAGTTCTATCTCTAACTTTTAGCCAGTGACATAACTCTACATCGTGTTAGCGGAGCTTTGCGTTAGCAAAATTCCCCCTGTCCAATAACCACCAGTTTATATTTTTTTAATCACCGTAAAACTGATTTAATAAGTGCCTTTTGCTCCGCTAAATTAGTAGAGCCTTTTTGGAGCAAAACTTGCAAGTAAATAGGTAATGCTCTTTTTTTGTAGATAGTGGCTATCACGAAGATATGATGATTTTTCCATTGTCTTCTATCTATAGTTAAAATTAATTGACTACCATCAACAAATTCTCGACTCATAATCATCATGATCATTGGAAACCAAAACAATGGAAGGCTCAAAGAAAATAATGTTAAAAATCTTTGTATATGTTTTCGACTACTTTCATATGTGATTGGTAAAGGAAAACAACCAGAAATGCCTTTATATTTTGACAGTTTTCTGTACCGTTAATCACCAAACTAAAATTTTTAAAGTTTGGACTTGAGTATCACTCCAGGATTGTTGAAAATATGACTCATACAATAATGAAAATTGCATTTGGTTGGTCTATTTATGTAAGTGGATCGACTTTTTCTACCATAAAATGTGAGTGATGACTACCATCAACAATTGAGATAAAAATCAACTTGAATTGGGGGAGAAGGGATTGGTAGGCTTCACGTGCCAACCCCTTCTCTAAAAATGATGATCATTATTATTGAGGAAAAATCCAGATTTTATACAGAGGTATAATCATTGAAACTATTGCCCCACAATAGGTTTGAGGTGCTTGTCACCCCCTGAGCCAGACTCAACAATTAGAGGGAACTAATGGGATTGTCAGACAGCAGATAGGTCGGTGACATCGCACCCCAGAATAAATTTGGTCAGGTCTGGGAACAGATAAAGATCACAGTTAGGTTGGCGTTTGCGGAGCGTGGCATCAGGCGTATCGCCTACTTTAATTGGATTTGGGTTCATAGTCCCAATCACAATACTGCTGCCCAAAGAGCTGGGTTAGGATTCGCGGAGGATACCGTCAGCAGTATCGCTCCTTGGAAGTGGAATGAGCTGATACCTATCCCACACTTTGCGCTCTGCACTAACCAGTTATAAGGGCGATCGCTTTACCTTACAAAACTTTACAAACACTTTTTTAGCAAGGTATAAATGAGCGATCGCTACTTATACCTTAGCTATCAATAGTTAAACTGCTGATTTTTCATCTTACCCATTCCAAAACAGCTTCTTGCTTTGTATTAGTGCGACGTTCGGGGGTTTCACGAGCGAACTTCATGTGTATAGAACGGTTTTGTTCGCCATCCACTGCCACTGCCATGATAGGATAATCAATTAAACCATCAGGGAAGGCCATCTGGAAACGGAAAGTACCATCAGAATTGAGTTTAATAGGTCGTCCACCAATAGTGACAGTAGCATCTGGTTCCGTTGCACCGTGAATAATAAGTTCGGCATCAGCAACTAACCAGAACTTGCGGGGACGAACTGGTGGCATAGAAGCAGCAACACCAGACATATTCATGCCCATACCAGAAGCAGTTAAACCTACCCCTGACATATTCATGCCCATACCAGAAGCAGTTAAACCTACCCCTGACATATTCATGCCCATACCAGAAGCAGTTAAACCTACCCCTGACATACTCATACCCATGCCCGAAGCAGTTAAACCTACCCCTGAAGCAGTTAAACCTAGACCTGACATACTCATACCCATGCCCGAAGCAGTTAAACCTACCCCTGAAGCAGTTAAACCCATGCCCGAAGCAGTTAAACCTACACCAGACATAGTTTTACCTAACCCCGACATATTCATGCCCATACCGGAAGCAGTTAAGCCTACCCCTGAAGTTGTTAAACCTAACCCTGACATATTCATGCCCATACCGGAAGCAGTTAAACCTACACCAGACATAGTTTGACCTAACCCTGACATATTCATGCCCATACCAGAAGCAGTTAAGCCTACCCCTGAAGTTGTTAAACCTAGACCTGACATATTCATGCCCATACCGGAAGCAGTTAAACCGACACCGGACATAGTTTGACCTACCCCCGAAGCAGTTAAACCGACACCAGACATAGTTTGACCTAGACCTGACATATTCATGCCCATACCGGAAGCAGTTAAACCGACACCGGACATAGTTTGACCTACCCCCGAAGCAGTTAAACCGACACCAGACATAGTTTGACCTAACCCTGACATATTCATGCCCATACCGGAAGCAGTTAAACCGACACCGGACATAGTTTGACCTACCCCCGAAGCAGTTAAACCGACACCAGACATAGTTTGACCTAACCCGGAAGCAGTTAAACCTACCCCTGACATGGTTTGACCTACACCAGACATATTTATGGCCATGCCAGAAGCGGTTAAACCTACACCAGACATATTCATCCCCATGCCAGAAGCAGTTAAACCGACACCAGACATGGTTTGACCTACCCCCGAAGCAGTTAAACCGACACCAGACATATTCATGCCCATGCCCGAAGCAGTTAGACCAACACCAGACATGGTTTGACCTACCCCCGAAGCAGTTAGACCAACACCAGACATGGTTTGACCTACACCAGACATATTCATGCCCATACCGGAAGCAGTTAAACCGACACCGGACATAGTTTGACCTACACCAGACATATTCATGCCCATGCCCGAAGCAGTTAAACCGACACCAGACATGGTTTGACCTACCCCCGAAGCAGTTAAACCTACTCCTGAAGTTGTTAAACCTACACCAGACATATTGATGCCCACACCAGACATAGTTTGACCTACCCCCGAAGCAGTTAAACCCACACCAGACATAGTTTGACCTACCCCCGAAGCAGTTAAACCTACACCAGACATAGTTTGACCTACCCCCGAAGCAGTTAAACCTACACCAGACATGGTTTGACCTACCCCCGAAGCAGTTAAACCTACACCAGACATGGTTTGAGTAGCTCCAGAGATATTGCCACCAGATGACCACATCCCTACACCTGATGCCATAGTATAGGAACTGACTCCTTCTTCAATCATTTGGCCTGAACCAGGAACCATTTGAATAGAGCCAAACATAGAACCAGCAATCCTTTGATTCTCGACTTCAGCTATGCCGAACATCTCTTCATAAATATCATCGGGACGATCGTGAAAAGTAATTTTGCGACTAGCAGGAACCAGTTCCATAAAGGTTTTCCCACGTAAATCTTCATCCCAACTTACTGTAATGAATTGGTCATCAATCCAATCTGAGGGATAAACTGGTGGAATATGCACTCGCTCAGAACTAGCTAAAACTAACCACCGACCATCAGCACATCGATACCCTATTTCCACAACATAGTCGCGATCGCTTACTGGAATTGGTATGTACCATTCACGAGCTAATTCATCACAAGGATATTCCTGAATGCTGTGGGGACTTTGGTAGCTTAATTTGATGTCAGTTACATCATAGATACGCAGCGCTAACTGCTGTCCCCCCTGACGACGTAACTTTTCTTTCTGTCCATTAGGAATATCCCAATAGGCGTAGGCCCACTCTGGATCTCGTGGCATTAAAACTATTCGGCTTTTAGTATACCCATTGGGTAAATCTGTTAAACCTTCATCAATGGATGAAAGAAAATCATCATTTTTGTTTTCTTGCCCTAACTCAAATTTTTTTGCTTCCACCTCTTCTTGTGTTTCTAATGCTGAAGGTGGAGCGGATGAGGTATGGCTAATACCTTGAGCTTCCATCACTGATGCCAGTAGTTGTGCTTTACGCATTCTGCTGTAACGAGATATACCTAGCTCACTAGCGACTTTGCGTAGTTGTCTCAAAGTCATCTCTTCTAAGGGTGGACGTTCTTGAACCATTCTGTATGTTCTCCTTTTTTTTGACAGTGTTTAGTATTTCATTTCCCAAAACTTAACAGGAAATTACATCTAATTTTCTTGTTTTTTTGAAGGACTCTTTTTCCCGATCCAACAAATACTTGAAGGCTCTTAAGAGTTTCGAGATATATAGAAACGATCAGAACAGCATTTTTTTGGGATCACCGGGATCGCCTTTAAATGTATATCTTGCAGAATATTTTAGATTTGGTCAAGAGTGCTTACTTAAAGATTATGAGTATACATACGGGTTTATAGGCAATTCTGGAGTTCTAATGTTACGGTTTCTTAACATTACTGATGTTATAATAAATCATAATATTATCAATTAATAAATATATCTTATAATTATACTAAAAATTACTAATAAATATTCTGATTAAAAGTGGCAGAAGTTTGAAGCAATCCATAGATTTAATGTAGGCGTTGCATAAATGTGCTTGGGATTTTATATGATGTCCGGTTGAACAGTTATAAATAAATAACGACGGAGGAGTCAGTCCTCAGTCCTCAGTTCTCAGTCCTCAGGAGGGAAGACAGAAGAAGGAAGAAGAACAACAGGAGAAGAAGGAGAAAGTTTTTTATCACTAATTATCCGCACATGATATTAATAGTTTTGTGGAAGTGGAATGGGTATCTTGCCCGTTCCCGTTCCTGATATTTACAAAAGCAGAGTGTGGGGAGAGTGGGAAATTTGGGAGGAATAATTGTATCTGTATCTGTTCTGTGCTTGTCTGTCTTTTGTGTTAAATTTTTGGCGTTGCTGAGTGGTAATGATTTTTAGATTAAGTATCAACGCAAAACATAAGTTTTTCAATTTTACCTTCAGCTAATAGACATCTCCAAGAATAAAAAATCAATATCTATATCCCAAAGAAATTATCAATTTTTTACCCCTACAGCAAAGCTGCCTACTGCCTACTCCTTATGCGTGGTGGAGATGTCTAATTATCATTACATTTAAGCAACGCCAAATTTTTGGTAACTCCAGCTCAAAAGTAGGCACTTTTTTTCGCTCAAAAAAGGCTAAAACTTTTATATTTCAGTACTTTGATATTAGATCGGTAATCCCTAATTATTAATTATTATTTATTAATTGTTGAACCGTTCCTGATATGGCAATGAGCGCTCAGGTATTTACAATGTTCAGCTCACAGTACAGCCTGGAAAAGGTTTACAAAAAATAATGTGTAAATATGCCAGCGCACATTGCTATATTTTCACTCCTTGGCAGGATACCCACCCCACTTATATTTCCATTCGTCCCTCAGCAATGCCGATGTAATGTAAATAGGGTTTGCAGCAAAAAGTATGAGTAGTAGGGGTAGGAGACAGCTATACTGGAGACAGCTATACTGGAGGAACAGGGAATGAGCGAGGAGGTAGGAGTAAGAATTTTCCCAAGCAAGATTGTTCTGCCATAATCATCCCAAAATACTAGCTTTATGCAGTTGGTATCCACCGAAAAGCTGGTACTTTTTTAGAACAAAAAATGCTAAAAACAATATCAGTTAATGCTTTAATATTTAATCAGCAAGCCCTAAATATTTAGCTGTCAGCTATCAGCTTATTGCCTTGTAGGAGGTAAAGCTGTTCCCTAATTAATGCCGATGTAATGTAGGTATTTAGATGTCAGTTATCAGCTTATTGCCTTGTCAAGAAAGAATAGCTCAGTTGTGCTATGGATATGGAATAATATTTATAGAAACACTAAGAGAGTTATACAAGTATGGCTTCATTTTTAGATGGTGACTGTCTATCTAATTATGCTGAAAAACCCAATGATTGGAAACCATCAGGAAAAAGAATAAAGCGTCGTTTGTATAGGAGTGGTAATAATTGTTTTGTGAATGCAGACTGTAATAGACATCTCCAAAAATACTCAAACGCCTATCTTAACTATCTTTAGTGGAGCGATAGCGTAGGCTTAACCGGAGGCGACCGCTACTCATTAAAATAGTTAACTTGTACGGTTTTATGGTTATCAGAAATACTTTGTGTTACTAATCTAAATAATTGCACTTTGATTTCTTATTTTTATCTCAATTTTTTATGATTTTTACTAATATAAATTAACCTATTATTAATCGGATAATACCACATATTTTCAAGATTACTTTTTGATAATTATTATCTTTTAATCTCAATCTTTCTCTAGGAACTCCAAATATTTTAATTAATCTTATTACATGGTCTACAAATCTTCTATTTTTGGCTTTTTATTGATTTTCTTCTTTGATTTATGGTGACATTTCTTTTTTTATTGGCTTCTTTTTTGGTGTAGTTGTTCTCTCTACTCCTTCATCAGCTTTATCTCCTTGATATTTTTGTTTTTTATCAAAATTATGCTGTTGTTCTCTTAATATATTTACATCACTTACCGAATCATTAATAATTAATAATTAAATAATTCGCGCCTTGAAGCCGACTCTTTTAAGGGGGAAAAAAAGACAATCTTCCTTATATTCAATTCCGTAACGGTTTTAACCCAGATTCCGCACTTCAAAATGTAGTACAAAAATACCGTAAGAAAGCGATGTAGCTGCCGCACTTGCTCCGCCAACGCAATTAATTAAGTATTAATACTGGCATCACCAGAAAATTGAAAAATATTTTTAGTAAAAATACTGAGGTACATCAAGAACAATGCATGAGAGTTTTTATGTAAAAATTACTCCGAAAGTTGGAAAAGGTAAAAACAAGAAAAATGGAGCGTGGAAATCAAAAATTTAGACCACTTGGGGCTAGTAGCTGGAATAATTGATGAAATAGGAATAGTTGATAAAATTAATGAATTAATAGAAGAGAAAAAGACGGAGAAAATCAGTGCATCTTAATGTAGTAAAAGCCATGATTTTAAATGGTATGGGATTAGTATCGTCCCCCCTATATATATTCAAGGATTTCTTTGAAGGAAAGGCGGTGGAACATTTACGCTGGAATTGAAGTAAAAGTAGAGTATTTGAATGACGACAAATTATTGTTGAGTTTTAGACAAAATCCATGAGATTGGGTTAAATCAAATATTTGTTTTTATCGTACTAGAAATTATTAAAAAATATCAATTAAATCTAGAAACAGTTCACTTAGACTCAAGCAGTTTTCATCATCGGGTCGAATATAACAATTCAGGAGAACATCAAACCATAAAAATTACTTATGGGTATTCACTCTTACCATCGGCCAGATTTAAAACAATTTCTGATGGAATTAATCTGTACGAATGATGGAGATGTGCCTTTATGGATGAATATTTGTGACGGCAATGAATCAGATCAAAAGCAATTTGGTGGGGCGATGATAGAGCTTAAAAAACAACTGCAATTTGACAGCTTAATGGTAGCATATAGCTCCTTTTACACCCAAGAAAATCTACAAATAGTCAATAAATTGAAGTGGTCTCCTCGAGTACCATTAACAGTAAAAGCAGCTACTGTTTTAGTTAAGTCTGTGGAAAGCAACGATTTAATTATGAGTAAAATACCGGGATATAATTATGTTGAAATAAAAAAAAATTATGCAGCAGTAGAACAAAGATGGTTATTAGTTGAAAGTCAAAAAAGAAGAGAGTCAGATTTAAAAAATCTAGAGAAAAGAATTCACCCATGATGGGGAAGCTTCTCAAAAAAAACTCCGAGAATTAAAATCTCAGGAATTTGGCTGTGTTGCGGATGCAAAAAAAGCAGCCTAACGCCTTTTAAAGGTGTCTAAATACCATGAACTTACCGACTTGAAAATCATCAAGGTTAACAAGTCTAAAACTCCTAATTCCCAGGACTATAAAGGTAAGCATTTCCTGCGGAATGCTGCGCAAACAGCAGTCAGCTATCAACTATCAGCTTGATTACTTTTAAAGCATAAAAAAGCAATTTTATCAAAGCTTCAGAGTACGAATATGTGGTGGAGAATGTAGTAGAAATTAAATGAATGCTTGCTTTATTCATTAGACATCTCCAATAATCAAAAATCCAATTAATCGAATCACAGCAATTATCAATTCTTTCCCCCTCCATACCTACTCCCTATGAATGGAGGAGATATCTATTAAAAAGCTGATAGCTGACCGCTAATAGCTGTTTGCGCAGCAGTCCGCAGGAAATGCTTACCTATAAAGTAGAAGCTACAGTAGCTATTTGTGCAGAAAAAGTAAGTCTTGAAAAACGAAGTGCCGGAGGATTTATTTTGGCAACTAATGTTTTAAATTACGAAGAATTAACTGGGGAAGAAATGCTTTCTAAATACAAAGATCAGCAGTCAGTATAACGGGGTTTTCGTTTCCTATGCATACCCGATGTTTTTAACTGATAGTGTCTTTCTTAAATCTCCAAAACCCATTGAAGCTTTGGGATTAATTTGGAGAGTGTGTTTATTAGTTTATACCTTGGGACAAAGAGAACTTCGCCAAACTTTAAAAAGGATGAAAACTGGAGTTAAAAATCAGTTAGGTCGCCTCACAGATAGACCAACTCTACGATGGATATTTCAGTGTTTTCAATCGGTTCACGTCTTCTATCTTCAGGAGGTTAAACAAATATCTAATTTAACTAATGAACGATTACATTTACTTAAGTTTTTTCCCCAATCTTGTCAGGATTATTATCTCCTTATTTAAGGGCAAATTTAGTTTTTCTCGCACTTTAAAATTTTTAATAGATAGGTCTTTTTTTCCAAGAGTCAAATTTTACATAAAATTTTGGAGACGTAATAAAAATTCTCTTCTCAAGATACAGCCTATTTCAGATTAGTAAGGTACACCAGTCGCAGGCAAGATGCCTACACTACAAATACTTTACCAT
>NZ_JAAHGK010000890.1:0-3272 GCF_010672505.1 Okeania sp. SIO2B9
TCTAAATATTTTAATAAATGGGAAAATCGTTCTGTTTTTGTAGTTGGAGATGTAGACCAATCTATTTATTCTTTCCGCATGGCAGATTATACAATTTTGCTAGATTTTCAACATGATTTTGGAGATGGTTTGGCGGATGAAGATACCCGGACAATGATTAAATTGGAGGAGAATTATCGGTCGCGAGAAAATATTCTGGAAGTAGCGAATAAGTTGATTGAAAATAATACTCAACGTATTGATAAAATTCTCAAACCAACGAGAGGTTTAGGGGAAGAAATTTATTGTTATGAGGGGGAAAGTGAGTTAGAAGAAGCGGAATTTGTTTGTAGTAAAATTCAGGAACTTACAGACCAAAACCCAGAGTTAGATTTAGGCAGTTTTGCTGTACTTTATCGGACTAATTCTCAGTCACGCGCTTTGGAAGAAGCTTTGATTCATTATGATATTAAATATGTGATAATTGGCGGATTGAGATTTTATGACCGGAAGGAAATTAAGGATTCTTTGGCTTATTTGCGGGTTATTGCTAATCCGGCTGATACTATTAGTTTGCTCAGAATTATTAATACTCCGAGAAGGGGTATTGGTAAGGCGACTATTGATACTTTGGTAAATGCTTCTTTGGAGATGGGAATACCTTTGTGGGAAATTATTAATGATGAAACTTCTGTTAATACTTTGGCTGGTCGTTCTTCAAAGGCTGTGAATAAATTTGCTGACATAATTAAGCACTGGCAAAATGAAGTAGAAAATCTGACGGCGGTTGAAATTGTTGAAGGAATTTTGGAGACTTCTGGTTATATTGAAGAGTTGAAAAAAAAGGGTACGGAAGAAGCAGATAATCGACTGGCAAATTTGGGGGAATTATGTAGTGCTGTTGCTCAATTTCAAGAGGATAATGAGGATACAAGTTTAGGAGGTTTTTTGGCAAATGCTTCTCTAGCTTCTGATTTAGATAATCTACAAGATGGGCAGGAAGCTGTGTCGTTAATGACTTTACATTCGGCTAAAGGTTTGGAATTTCCGGTGGTTTTTATGGTTGGTTTGGAAGATGGTTTATTACCTCATTTTCGCAGTAAAAATGACCCTTTGTCTTTGGAAGAAGAAAGGCGACTTTGTTATGTAGGAATTACGAGGGCGCAGGAACAATTATTTATTTCTTATGCTACTGAAAGGCGACAGTTTTGGGGAGCGCGAGATGTCGCAGTTCCATCTCAATTTTTGGCTGAGTTACCGGAAGATTTGATTAATACTAATGGGATGAAAAAGGTAATTTATCGTTCCCGTCGTCAAAGCAAAAATACTAAAAATTATACTGTCAAAAAATCGGCAAATAATCAAGGAGAAAATTGGCAAGTAGGCGAGAAGGTGATGCACAAAAGTTTTGGAGTAGGACAGGTAACTAATGTTTTTGGTGGAGGACAAAAACTGAGTTTAGGTATCAAATTTGGTAAAAGTAAAAAAATTATTGACCCTAAAACTGCACCGATGGAAAAGTTGGAATATTGAAGAAGGAGTTAGGAGTCAGGAGAAGAAAGTATTGAAGAAGGAGTCAGGGTGTTGCATAAATGCGCTTGGGATTTTAATAGTTTTGTGGAAGTGGAAGTGGAATGAGCATCTTGCCTGTTCCTGATATTTTCCCTATTCTATTTCTAAATTCCCCGGTCTCACATCCGGATAATGATATTAAATCTGGTAACATTGAAGAAGGAGTCAGGGGTCAGGAGTCAGGAGTCAGGAGAAGAAAGTTTTTTGTTTGCTGGCGCACAACTGCGTTAACGCGGAGCGCAGAACGGAGTTCTATCGCTAATTAAACGAACATGATATTAAACCCATAAGGGAAAAGTCCAGTAGTGGACTATAGCGCTGTGTGCAGGCAACAGCTCCGGAAGGGGGAATAAAAAGCTGATAAGATCAAACTTTTAGCTATTGGACAATTCCTACAATTTGTAAATATGCCAGCGCACATTGCTATAGAAACAAAAATCTATTGCAAAGTTTTAGCTGTGTCAGTCCACTACTTAATCTTTTGTTGACAAACAGTCTCTAATATCAAATCCGGGGGAATTGGACATCAAAAAATTCTCCAATCGTCATAACTACTAAATCTTTGTGATTCTCTCTCCTCCTGACTCAGTCCTCCTGACTCGGTCTTCCTCGCTTCAAAAGATTTTATACTGATGCTACCGGATTTGATATAACTGATAACTGAATTGACCTTATTTCCTATTCGAGAATAACAGTTATTTGTGGGTATTCAACTAGACACAATATTAAGAACTATATCAAAAGCTTTGACTTTAATATCAAAGTTAAATTAATGATGAGAAACAAATAAATTAATAATGAGAATTTGATTAATAGTATATAAATTGCTTCTAAACTGGCAATAATTAATAACTTATTTGAATGAAAGCTAATATACTTGACTGAGCATTCTGTTATTGCTAGGGTAGTTATATAAACAAAAAATAACCATCAATTATCAATTTATAGAAGTTTGGATCGGATTGTCCACAACTGGAAAATACCCTGTTATGACATTCTTTAATAAACTTCTAATGCTGAAATTTGTGTGATTTTCTTTGTTATTTCTGGAATAATCGTTCCAAAAAAACTGATAAATCTCACTCGACAGGAGAAGCAAAAGTGCCGACGAAGCTCTTAGATATAGATATCCTTCCTTCTGATTTACGTCAAACGATCGCCAAGCGAGAGTTGTCAGAAGAGCAAAAACTATTCTGGCAGGGAGACTCAGCTCAAGCAGTCTTTATTGTCAAAACTGGGCGACTTAAAATAGTGCGCTACAAAAGTTGTGGAACAATAGTTAGGTTATGTACTGCTACAGCAGGAGATATTTTAGCCGAGACAACACTTTTTTCTAGCAGATATACCAATACAGCGATCGCAGAAACAGCCTCACAAGTAATGGTTTATCCGAAGAAACATTTTTTAGCAGCTTTGCATAGCTATCCCGACCTAGCTCAAGATTTCATGGCAATTTTAGTCAGAAAAAATCAATGCCTACAACACCATCTAGAATTACGGGATATCAAGACTGCCCACGAACGAGTGCTTCAATATTTATGCCAGATAGCTAGACTTTCTAACCAGACATCTGTCAATTTAGATAGACCTCTCAAAGAAATAGCTGCTGAGTTAGGGTTGACCCCAGAAACTCTATCTCGTGCCCTCAAACGCTTAGAAAGAGATGGTCTGATTAGTCGCTCTCAACGTGCGATCGTCCTACATAATTATTCTATTGCTTG
>NZ_JAAHGK010000891.1:0-3270 GCF_010672505.1 Okeania sp. SIO2B9
TGTCCACAATAACATGATTTTCTGCTCAAAATCTCCTTTAGTTGCGCATTTTTGATCTCGTTCGAGTGTAATTTGATTACGAGAAAAACTTATTGAAGAAGCCCAAGAAGCAGCAACAGCAAGTAACGCTGATTTAGCCATAGAAATAGCTGACTTATTAGAAGTAGTAGATGCTTTACTCAAAAGTTATGGAATTTCTCATAATCAAATTACACTCGAACGAGATCAAAAATGCGCAACTAAAGGAGATTTTGAGCAGAAAATCATGTTATTGTGGACAAAAGAAAATAATACTAAATAGAAACTATTAAAAATGTTGAGGAAAAACATCTTAACTAACACACCTTGAGAAGCAATTGTGGGTTATTCTCGTGCAGTAAAAATCGGTAATTTTATTTATGTCTCAGGTACTACTGCTACCGATAAAACTGGGAAAATTATGAGTACACACACTTATGAACAAACTGTACAAATTATCCAGAATATTGAAACAGCTTTACAGACAGTCGGAGCAAGTTTAAAAGACGTAGTCAGAACCAGAATTTATGTAACAAATATCGATAAATGGGAAGAAATAGTTCAACAATTAATAATTAATAATTATTAATTATTTTCAAGGAGAGGATTGACGCTTAAGGAAAAATTTTTCTCTCTTGGTCGATTGGATATGGCGAGGAGACCCGTTCTTACAGACCCGCTCCGAAGATCGCCATCCCACCCTACGGGAAGCTGCGCTAACGACCGCTTGTTTCTCCTTTAAAGGAGAGAATTTCAACCTTAATTATTCGGTAAAAACTTCATAGCTTCAATCTATAATTTTGAAAATTTTACACATCTCGAACAGATTAATATATTTAATTTTTAGTAATGAATAGAATTAGAATTGCCAGAGATAAAGCAGATTTAGTCAAAGCTTTAACCGAGTCAGAAGAAAAAACAGCTCCTTTTAAAACTTATGCTGATGTAATGGTATTTGCCGCATCTTTAGCCATTAAGAAAAACCACCGAGTTCCACTAACAGAAATTTCTCAAAGAGAACCAGGTCCAATTAGTATTGAAGTGTTTTGGTCTAGGGGATATGACAGTATTATTAAATTAATCGCGATCGCCGACACAAAAGATACACAAATTCTCTCTCCAACAAATGAAGAAATAGAAGAAAATTACATTAAAATATTTGAAGAGTATGCCAATGGAGGGTTAGAAATATTACGAGATGAAATGCGGGGTGCAGTAGATTATTCAGAACGACTTTTATTAGTCTTAATTTCCCAGAGATATCAAAAATCTCAGCCAGAAGCAGAATTTGATTTAACTAAATTTTTGAAATAAATAAAAAAGTTCAAAAATCAACAATTAACAGTTATACCAATTTGATGTGAGGCTTCACAGATATTTATAACTGTTTAACCGAAGATGATATAACTCTTTTTTGACTGTTGACTTTTGACTTTTAATTTTTAACTTTTGACTTATATTTAGGTGCGCCCATACAGGTATGATGACGATATTGAGCATCAAAAAGGGAACGCAAATTAAAGAATCATGCGAATTTTATTTGTGGCAGCTGAAGTAGCTCCTTTAGCCAAAGTTGGTGGTATGGCCGATGTAGTCGGAGCCTTACCCAAAGTGCTACGGGCCATGGGTCACGATGTCCGTATCTTTATGCCTTACTATGGCTTTCTGGGCGACAAAATGGAAATTCCAGAAGAAGCAATCTGGGAAGGAAATGCCATGTATCAAAGCTTTAGCATTTATGAGACGGTACTACCAAAAAGCGACGTGCCGTTGTACCTATTTGGCCATCCGTCTTTTTGGCCACGTCGTATCTACTACGGAGATGACGAAGACTGGAGGTTCACTCTATTTGCCAATGGAGCGGCTGAGTTTTGCTGGAATGGCTGGAAACCAGATATTATTCATTGCAATGACTGGCACACAGGCATGATTCCAGTTTGGATGCATGAAACCCCAGATATTAAAACCGTATTTACTATTCATAACCTAGCTTATCAAGGACCTTGGCGCTGGTTATTAGAAAGAATTACTTGGTGTCCCTGGTATATGGAGGGACATAATACAATGGCTGCAGCAATACAGTTTGCCGACCGGGTAACTACTGTTTCTCCTACTTATGCAGGTCAGATCCAAACACCAGCTTATGGCGAACGCCTAGATGGTTTAATGTCTTTTATTAGCGGTAAGTTAACAGGTATTCTTAATGGTATTGACCTGAACTTTTATAATCCAGCTAATGACAGATACATTGCTCAAACTTATACTATCGATACCTTAGAAAAACGTGCTGCTAATAAAATTGCTCTCCAAGAAGAGGTAGGCTTTGAAGTAAATAAAAACACGTTTTTAACAGGAATGGTCTCCCGACTGGTAGATCAAAAAGGACTTGATTTAATGCTGCAAGTATTGGATCGGTTTATGGCTTATACCGATAGTCAGTTTATATTGTTAGGCACAGGCGATCGCTTCTATGAAACCCAAATGTGGCAGATAGCTACTCGTTACCCTGGTCGTATGAGTGTCCAACTTTTATATAATGATGCCCTATCTCGGCGGATCTATGCAGGTACCGATGGTTTTTTAATGCCTAGTAGATTTGAGCCTTGTGGTATTAGTCAAATGTTGGCCATGCGTTATGGTAGCGTACCTATTGTGCGTCGCACAGGAGGGTTAGTTGATACAGTATCTTTCCACGATCCAGTTAACAATGCTGGCACTGGCTATTGTTTCGATCGCTATGAACCACTAGACTTCTTTACTGCAATGGTTAGAGCTTGTGAAGCTTTCCGCTTTAAAGAGCAATGGCAAGAATTACAGAAACGCGGTATGAGAGAAAACTTTAGTTGGGACAAATCAGCTCAGGAGTATATTAAAATGTACAAATCAATACTTGGCTTACCTGAGGAAGAAACAACAACAGACAAGGAGCCTGAATTAGTCTAGTAAAACCTAATTTTAGAATAGGAATTGAGTTAAAACACCCAATTCCTTATTTCTTTATTTCTTTTCTTTTTATAGAAAGCTTGTACTGAAATTTATCAGTTGTCAGCTTTTTTATTTCTCCGAACGTCTTGCTTTTCAAGCTAGTTAATTTACTGAATTAACATCAAAAATGCTTTTTTTAAGTAAATAAATCTAGCGGTAAATGACCATAAGTTCCATTAATTCCTGTATCTTCAGCAGATTGACAAGATACTAATACCCCTCTATATTCTCCAATATAGGATTCAAGATGATATGACTCTTTTATCC